>JALTZY010000266.1 GCA_027045905.1 Paracoccaceae bacterium | reverse complement strand
TTGCCGGGCTGGCCCGGCCCTCGTGCCGGTCCCGGGCCAGCCCGGCAAGGGCCAGCATCTCGGCGCACAGGGAGAGGGTCACTTCCGCAAGGCGCGCGTCGCGTCGGGCGCCGGTGAGGAAGTCGATGGCGTTTTGCACCTCCAGCGCGTTGCCGGCGGCCGAGGCGAGCGGCTGGTTCATGTCAGTCAGCAGCGCGTGGCAGGCAAGGCCCGCCGCCCGCGCGGTGCTGGTCAGGCTCATCGCCAGTTCGCGTGCCGCCCCGAGGCTCTGCATGAAGGCGCCGTTGCCCAGCTTCACGTCCATCACCAGCGCGTCGAGCCCGGCGGCGAGCTTCTTGGACAGGATCGAGGCGGTGATCAGCGCCACGCTCTCCACCGTGGCGGTGACATCGCGGATCGCGTAGAGGCGCCGGTCGGCCGGGGCGAGGTCGGCGGTCTGGCCGATGATCGCGCAGCCCGTCTCGCGGACCACCCGGGCAAAGCGCGCCTTGTCGGGCTGGCTGGCATAGCCGGGGATCGCGTCCATCTTGTCGAGCGTGCCGCCGGTATGGCCGAGTCCGCGCCCGGAGATCATCGGCACGAAGCCCCCGCAGGCGGCGATGATCGGCGCCAGCATCAGGCTCACATTGTCGCCCACCCCGCCGGTGGAGTGCTTGTCGATCACGGGGCCGGGCAGGTCGGGCCAGTGAAACACCTCGCCGCTGTCGCGCATGGCGAGGGTCAGCGCGGCGGCTTCCTCGGCGCGCATCCCCTGGAAATAGACCGCCATGGCAAAGGCCGCCACCTGATCGTCGCCGGCGCTGCCGTCGGTAATGGCCGCGACCATGGCGGCGATTTCCTCGGCTGGCAGGGTCAGCCCGTCGCGCTTGTGGCGGATGATTTCGCTGATCAGCATCGCACCTCCTGCAGAAAGGGGCATGATAGCGGACGGCGGGGCTTTCTCAAGTCCCGTGCGGCTTGCCAAGGCGCGGCAAAAGCCGCAGAACGGTCCCATGATTACCCGCGAATTTCTCAAGGGCGATGCCCAGTCGAGCGCCACCTATTCGGATGACGAGCGCTATCGCTACCAGCTGACCCGGGTCTGGGCGCCGGCCGCGGGGCGGGTGAGCTTCGTCATGCTCAATCCCTCGACGGCCACCGAGCGGCAGAACGATCCGACCGTGGAGCGCTGCGAGCGGCGGGCGCGAACGCTGGGATTCGGCGCCTTTCGGGTGGTGAACATATTCGCCTGGCGGGCCACCGATCCGCGCGACATGCGCGCCGCCGCCGATCCGGTGGGGCCGGAAAACGATGCCGCCATCGTGGAGGCCGCGCGCTGGGCCGACCAGGTGATCTGCGCCTGGGGCACCCACGGGGCGCATCTGGGGCGCGGCGCCGCGGTGGAGGCGCTGCTGCGCGAAACCGGCAGGCCGCTGTTTCACCTCGGGCTGAGCAAGGCGGGCCACCCCCGCCACCCGCTCTACATCGCCTATGCGCAAGAGCCGCAGTCCTGGGGCTGAGCCTCCGTCCCGCCGGGCGCGGCAGGGCGGCGGAGGCGCCAGGATTTCCGCGCAGTGAAATCTGTCGGCCCGCTCATCGCCGCTTCCGTCCGTGCCGGTCGGCGGGGTATTGTCGATCGGCTTTCGCCCTGCTGTCCTGACCCGTGGCGCCGGGTCTTTCGCTCTGGGCGCTTGCGAAGCGCGGGGCCTGGCCCGGCGAGGGCTCACAGGAGCAGGTCCTCGACGATCAGAGCCAGAAACTGCGCCTTTCCAGAGACGCCGGCCTTGCGGTAGAGCGCGGTACTCTGGGCGCGCACGGTGCCTTCGCGGGTACCGCGCAGGGCGGCGATTTCGGCCAGAGACATGCCCTTGAGCAGGAACCAGGCGACTTCGGTCTCGGCCGGGCTCAGGCCCATCCGGGCAAGGCGTGCGCTGACCTCGGCGGAGAAGTTTCCGGCGGTCAGGCGTCGCGCGGAATCGGCGCGGCGGATCTCGCGGCGGGCATGCAGCGCCAGCCAGACGCCGAGAGCGGCGCCCAGGATCAGGCCCAGAACCGCGGCGAGTTCCAGCGCCTCGCGCCATTGCCAGCGGACCGGGATATCGGGCAGGCCGAAGAGCGAGGCCAGGATCTCCCAGAGGAAATAGAAGCCGCATATGGACTGGATGGCGACCAGGATCCAGACCAGAGAGGGGTGCTTGAGCATCGGCAGTCTCCGTGAGGATGGGATGGGACGGGCGGGCTACATGCCGCCGCCCATGCCGCCGCCCTGGCCGCCGCCCATGCCGCCGCCCTGGCCGCCGCCCATGCCGCCGCCCTGGCCGCCGCCCATGCCGCCGCCACTCTGGCCGTCAT
>JALTZY010000265.1 GCA_027045905.1 Paracoccaceae bacterium | reverse complement strand
GCGCAGCCATCCTTGCGGCGGCCTTTACCGGCGCGAGCCGGATCGAAGCCGGAGCGCATGACATCCGGCAGGTGCTGGCGGGAGCCGTGCTGGGCTGGGCCTGCGCATGTCTGTTCCGCCGTCGGCACCGAACATAGCGGACCACCCGGAATGGCGAAGCGGTGAAGCGATTTTTCACAGAAAAATCGTGCCTCCGGCGGGAGTATTTATCAGAAAGGCGAAAGAGGGAATTTCTTGCCTAGGCCGGTATCGTCGCCTGCATCGAAGCGCGTTCGCCAAAGGCTGCAAACCAGTCGTCCAGCGCGCCGCGCCCCTTGCGCCAGTTGCGTGCGTCGTGACGGAAGTCCAGGTAGCCGAGCGCGCAGCCGACCGATATCTGCCCCATGTCCAGCGGCCCGGCGAGGTGGCTCATCCAGCGTTCTTCGAGTGCGTCGAGTGCGCCTTCGATCTTGCCCCATTGCGCCTCCAGCCAGGTACGGTCCTGCTTGTCTTCCGGGCGGCAGCGGCCCTCGTAGACCATGAGCACGCCGGCATCCATGATCGCGTCGCCCGTGGCTTCGAGGGTGAGCGTCTCCCACAGGCGTGCTTCCGGGTAGAGACCGGCCCCTGCCCGCGCATCGAGGTAGCGGGTGATGACCCGGCTGTCGTAGAGCGCCGGGCCGTCCTCGCGGATCAGGGCGGGGATCTTGGCCAGCGGGTTGGCGCATCTGACCTCCGGGGAGGGGTCGGTGGGGCTGGTGGAGACCAGGATCGGTTCCACGTCTGCGACCTGGCCGGTCTCTTCCAGCAGCACGCGCACCTTGCGGGCAAATGGCGAGGCCGGGGCGTATATCAGCTGCAGGCTCATGGCGATTCTTCTATCGGGCTTTGCGGATGCGCAGGCGGGCGATCATGGCGAAGTCGATCTCGATACCCGGCCGGCCCGGGCCGGGGCGGATCAGGCGGCGAAAGCGGGCGGTGGCGTTGACCTGCCCGGCTTCGCGGCGCAGGGTCGTGCCCTCGTCGAGATCGTCCAGCGCATCCTCGGCGCGCTGATCGCGCCGCCCGCGGCCGATTCCGGAGGCGAGCGCCCAAGCGGTTATGGCCATGGCGCCGTAGCCGATGACAAGGGTGGCGGGCGGGACAAGGGGTAGCGGCATGATTTCCTCCCGTGCTGTCTCTGAAATGTAGGCGCTGCCGGGCGGCCTGTCCACTCTTGCGGCGGATCCCTGCTCATGTCGCCGGGATTGATGGGGCCCGGGCCTAAACCAAAGGTGCATTTGCAGGAAGTTTACCCGTCCAAGCCTGAGTTTATGGGCGGCATGTGCGTGCTGTTCTACAGTTCTACAGTCCCTGCGATCCGGGAGCCGGGAGGGGCAGCGCCCCGTTTCCGGGGCGGTACGCGGCAGGCAAGGGTCTGTATGCGGCAGTGACATGATGGTGGTATGGCAAGGGAACGGCTAATGAACGAAAAACGGGCAGAAGCGGCCCCGGGCCGGACCAGAAGAGCGCCGCGGCCGGTCTGGGATGGCTTCGTGCGCCTGTTTCACTGGGGGCTGATGGTGAGTATCGTCGTGGCGGCGGTGACCGGCTTCCTGCTGGGGCCGAGCTTCATTCCGGTGCATGTGGTGGCTGCGAGTCTCGCGGTGGCTCTGGTGCTGGCGCGCATCGTCTGGGGTTTTGCCGGCGGGGGCTATGCGCGCTTTGCGGGCTTTGTCGTCGGGCCGGTGCGGCTCATGCGCTATGCGCGCGATGTGCTGGCCCGGCGCGAGGAGCGCCATGTGGGGCACAATCCGCTGGGCGGCGCCATGATGCTGGCGCTGATGGCCGCGGTGCTGGCGGCGGGGCTGACCGGCTGGGCGTTTCTGGGAGCGGGGGCCAAGCTGGGGCCGTTTGCCTTTGTTCTCGCCTTTGCCGCCAGTCCGGTACTGGCCGAGCTGCATGAGGCCGTGGCCTTCGCCATCCTGGCGCTGGTGGCACTGCATGTGGCGGGGGTGGTGTTTACCAGCCGGCGCGAGGGCGAAAATCTGGTGCGCGCCATGGTGACCGGCGAAAAGGGAGTCGGCCCGCAGGACATCGTGCCGCCGCAGAGGGAGCCGCGCACCGGCGCGGCCTTGGGTGTGGGGCTGGCGCTCGCGCTGGTGCTGGGGGCGGCGATTGCCGCGCCGGTCTTTCTGCCGGTGCCCGGGGCGCCGGTGGCCGAGATCGACCCGACCGTGCGCGCCGAGTGTACCGATTGCCACATGTTCTACCACCCCTCGCTGCTGCCGGCCGGAGACTGGCGCCGGATCATGGCGACTCTGGACGATCATTATGGCGAAGACGCCTCGCTGGATGCCGATACCGCCGCCGAAATCACCGCCTGGCTCACCGCTCATGCCGCCGAAAGCGCCGATACGCGGGCGTCGAAAGTCTTCCGTCTGGATCCGGCCGGTGGCGTCACCCGGATCACCGAGACACCGTTCTGGAAGGCTCGCCATGCTGGGATAGGCGATGCGGCTTTCAGGAGCGCGGAAGTCGGCTCGCGCGCGAATTGCGCGGCCTGTCACGCGGATGCCGAGAGCGGGTGGTTCAACCCGTTTTTCGCAGAGATCGAGGGATAGGGCGGGAGCGCCCGGATGCAGACACAGACAAGGAGTAACAGGATGCACGAAAATTTGAGAAGACTGACGCTGATCGGCGCTCTGGCGGTCCTGGCGGGCTGGCCGGCAGCGGCCGGGGACACATCCGCCCGCCAGCTGATCGCGCAGTTTGCCGCCGAGGCCGGCACACAGCCTTCGGCTGCACGCGGCAAGGCGCTGTTCATGGGCACCCATACCGGGGGCAAGCCCGAAACCCCCTCCTGCACCACCTGCCACACCCGGAACCTGAAAGCTGCGGGTCAGACCCGTGCCGGCAAGGCGATCGAGCCAATGGCGCCGTCGGTCAATCCGGCGCGATATACCGATTCGGCCAAGGTGGCGAAGTGGTTCCGGCGCAATTGCAAGAGCGTGCTGGGGCGTGAATGCACGGCAGCCGAGAAGGCCGACATCCTGGCCTGGCTGTCCAGTCTGTAAGGTAGCGGAAAGGAATGAAGAGATGAGGAATCCTGTACGAAACATGCTGATGGCGGTGCCGCTGCTCATGTTTGGCCCGGGCGCCCCCGCCAGCGCGGACGAGCGCATGCCGGTGGTCACTGACGCGCTGACCAAGGCCGAGTGCGGTGCCTGCCACATGGCCTATCAGCCGGGCTTCCTGCCCGCGCGTTCATGGAAGACGATCATGGCCACGCTGGACAATCACTTCGGTGAGGATGCTTCGCTGGATGAGGCTGACCGGGCGCAGATCGAGGCATATCTGGTCGCCAATGCGGCGGACAGAAACGGGCGCACGGGCTGGATGCTGCGTGGTCTCGGCCAGAACGATTACATCCTGCGGATCAGCGAAATGCCCTGGTGGGTGCGCGAGCATAACCATGAGGTTTCTCAAAGGGCATGGGATCGTGCCGGCTCCAAGGCGAATTGCACCGCCTGCCATCGCCGCGCCGAGCAGGGCTGGTTCGACGACGACTGAGCCTTTCGGTGCGTCATGGCAAGGCGTGCCTCAGGCGCGCGGGATGCAGGGTCATGTGCCGGGGGGGCAGCCCCCCGCTCCCCCCGGGATATTTCCGGCAAGAGGAAGGGATCAGGCGGTGAGTCGGGTCGGAAAGGCACCGGTGATGGTGGCGCGGATGATCTGGCCCACCGGCTGGTCGCTGGAGAAGGTCACTTCGGCGAAATGCTCGGTGCGGCCGAGGCGCGCACTTTCCATCAGGATGCTGTGGGTCTCGCCGATCCGGGCGGAGAGGTAGCGTGCCACCTGCTCGGCGCCGGCCGCGCGCAGGCGGGCGGCGCGTTCGCGGATCGTGCGCCCGTCCAGCTGCGGCATCCGCGCCGCGGGCGTGCCGGGGCGGGGCGAGTAGGGGAAGACGTGCAGCCATGTGAGCTCGGCCTCCTGCACGAGACGCAGGGAGTTCTCGAAATGCGCCTCGGTCTCGGTGGGAAAGCCCGCGATGATATCGGCGCCCAGCACGATATCCGGGCGCAGGGCGCGCACCTGCTCGGCAAAGCGCAGGGCGTCTTCGCGGCTGTGGCGGCGTTTCATGCGCTTGAGGATCAGGTTGTCGCCATGCTGCAGGGACAGGTGCAGATGCGGCATCAGCCGGGGCTCGGTGGCAATCGCTTCCATCAGCGCTTCATCCACCTCGATCGAGTCGATCGAGGAGAGGCGCAGGCGGGCCAGCTCCGGCACCGTCCCGAGGATGCGCCCCACCAGGTCGCCCAGCCGCGGCGCGCCGGAAAGGTCGGCGCCCCAGGAGGTGAGGTCCACCCCGGTCAGCACCACTTCGTTATAGCCCCGCTCCACCAGCCGGCGGATCTGCTCGACCACCACGCTTGCGGGCACCGAGCGCGAATTGCCGCGCCCGTAAGGGATGATGCAGAAGGTGCAGCGGTGGTCGCAGCCGTTCTGCACCTCGACATGGGCGCGCGCGCGGGTGCCGAAGCCGTCGATCAGCGGCGGCGCGGCCTCGGTCACTTCCATGATGTCGCCCACCTGCACGGGGTCATTGGCCTGAGCAAGGCGCGCCCAGGTGGCCGCGCGCATCTTCTCGCCATTGCCGATCACCGCGTCCACCTCCTCCATGGCGGCGAAGGTCTCGGGCTCGGTCTGGGCGGCGCAGCCGGTGACGATCAGTCGCGCGCCGGGGTTTTCGCGCCTGAGCCGTCGGATCTCCTGGCGCGCCTTGCGCACCGCTTCGGTGGTGACGGCGCAGGTGTTGACGATCACCGCGTTGTCGATCCCGGCCTCGGCGGCAAGGCGCTTCATGGCCTCGGTTTCGTAGGCGTTGAGCCGGCAGCCCTGGGTGGAGAAGACGGGGGCGGACATCACAGGGCGTCCAGGAAATCGGCGCTCAGACGCGCATCGAACACATGGGCGGTAGGGCCCGTGAGCCAGACGCCATCTTCGCGCCAGTCCACTTCGAGCATGCCGCCGTCGGCCTCGATCCGCACCCGCCGGCCGGTGAGCCCCTGCCGTGCGGCGGCCACGGCGGTGGCGCAGGCCCCGGAGCCGCAGGCGAGCGTGATCCCCGTGCCCCGCTCCCAGACCCGCATGCGCAGGGTGTCGGGGGCGCTGACATGGGCGAATTCGACATTGGTCGCCTCGGGAAACAGCGGGTGATGCTCGAGCGCCACGCCGCGCCCGGCCACGTCTTCGGCCTCGGCATCGGCGACCATGAACACCATGTGCGGATTGCCCATGCCCACGGCGGAAGGCGTGCCCTCGATGGGCAGGGTCATGAGGTCGGCGGGCTCGGAAAGCGGCACCTCGCGCCAGTCAAGCTGCGGCGGGCCCATATTGACCCAGACCGTGCCGCCCTCCTCCACCGCCTGCAGGATGCCGCGCTCGGTGCGGATGGAGAGCCGGTCGCGCCCGAGCACGTCCATCATGTAGCGGGCCACGCAGCGGGTGGCATTGCCGCAGGCCCCGGCGGTGGAGCCGTCGGCATTCCAGAAGGCGAGGTCGATATCGGCCAGGTCCGAATCGCGGATTTCGGCCAGCTGGTCGAAACCGACCCCCCGGTGCCGGTCGCCAAGGGCGGCAGCGAGGCGCTCGTGCAGGCGCGACGGCGCGGCGCGGGAATCAATGATGACGAAATCATTGCCCGCCCCGTGCCATTTCATGAAAGAAAGGCCATCTGCCGGATTATCCGCGCTCATGGGCCGCCATATAGGCCGCCCGGCGGCGCTTGGCCAGCCGCCGGGCAAATTTGCTGCGATTTTCCCTTGACCACGGGCCGGGCCAGGGGTAGGCAGCGCCGCAGTGGGCCGTTAGCTCAGTTGGTAGAGCAACTGACTTTTAATCAGTGGGTCGCAGGTTCGAATCCTGCACGGCTCACCACTTGGACCCTTGAAAGCAAGGACCGTTGGAAGCTGTTTTCCGCTGATCGTCCGAATGTCCGAAACCATCCGATTCGGACGGTTTTTCGCAGCAGGCAACAGAGTTGCACCTCCAAGGCTCCGCGGGAAGAGTGACGGAGGCATATTTTACATGCGAAGTGGTGGATATGAACGGGATTTTGACAATTCTGGTTGTGGTGGTGTGGCTGGTCTTTGTCATTTCGCGTTCTCCGCAAAAAGATCAGGAGTCCTGTCGCAGCGTTCCGGGTCCCACGCCCGGAAAAGGCGGCATTGCGCCGGTTCGAGGCCTTGCGTCGGTATGAGCGTGTCGAGGATCGCCTGAATTTCCGGCTCGTCCAGCGCCTGATAGTTGTAGGCCAGGTGCACGAGCATGATCGCGCAGCCTTCGTCGCGCTCCGGCGTCGGGCCGTGCACGCAGCGGTCGCACCACCTTTCCTCGTAGTCCTCCTGCGCATCGCCGTTCGCAAAATAGGCCATCAGCCGTCCTCCATCCGGATCATCTGCAGCGCGCGGATCACGCCGCCGAGCTCGTCGCCGTGCTGCAGGTCGAAGGCGATGCTGCTGGCGGTGGAGCATTCATCGGCCCATTCTTCCTTGTCCGACAGGAGGGCAGATGCCTTGCCGAGGGTCAGCGCCAGCCGGTCTGCGAGATCGCTGATTTCGGCTTCGAGATCGAGGGTTTCGGTTTTCATTCGGTCACTCCTGATTATTCACGGGGTTATTCAGGGGCCTCGAGCGCGGCTATCGTCGCGGCCATGACCAAGGGCCAGATCAACGCAGTTGAAAAAATTCCACCCATGGGGTCCCATTCTCCGCCAGCGAACCACACCAGGGCGCGGAGAATGGCGATCAGGGCGAACGGGGACAGAACGGCCACGGTGATGGCGATTGCGATCTTGCGGGTCATCCCATCATCTCCTTTTCTGCATGGCGGCACCATTGCTCGGCGGCGGCCTTCATCATGCCCGGGAAGCTGCGCGCGCGCAGGCGGGCGCGGTCGGGGCCGGGTGGCAGGCGGTGGATCCGGGTCCAGCGCTTCCATTCCTCGCTGCCGCGTCGCGGCTCCGGCAGGCGGGTGGTCTCGATCAGCGGCGGCAGGCCGCGCAGATACCAGCCGGTCGCCTTGTAGGCGGGCTCGCCGAAAAAGAATGGCTGCACCATTTGCGGGGCGGGCAGGTCTGCGGGCATTCGGTCGCGGGCGAGGTCGTTCATCTCAGGGTTTTCGATGGCCACCCGGTCGATCGGAGCTTCCCAGCAGGCGGTGAAGATCGACACGCCTTCCTCGAATTCTGCCTTCATGTCGTCCCACGTCCTGCCCCTAGGCAGCTTTTTCGGCGGGGTCCATTTGCCCGGGCCACTCATCCAGCGCCGGCCGGAGCGGCAAAGCCGGGTGCAGGGCGGGTGCATCACCGCGAGCAGGTCCCAGCCCCAGGTGAGGATGCCGTCGCGCACATCGCAGATGATGTGGCGGTTCGATCCGTCCTCGGCGGGCAGGAGGTCGCAGGACCACACATCGTGCCCGAGCGCGGCGAAGGCGCGCCGGCCGATGCCGGAGGTCTCTCTGGCGACAAGGATGCGGAGGGTAGTCATGGGCGAAACGCCTTATTGTTCGATTTCGTCGGGGTGTCGTGGCGGATCAGGTCGCCTTTCTCGAGGTGGTTCCGGATGCCTTTGGCGTAATTCTTCCAGGCCCTTTTCGGGGGCTGCAGCCAAATCACGGCTGGCGTACCCAAGAATTCTTGGGGGATGCGATACATCATCGAGGCAGCCTCGGGCTTGCCGCAATTCAGGCAGGTTGTCAGGAAGGGGGTCACGCCCCCGTCACGGTCCTGGCTGACAAAACCGTGGCCGCAGGCGCGGCAGATATAGACGTTCTTCTTGCCTTCGAAAGGGTGTTTCATCGTCACTCCATCATGGTGAAGCCGCAGGCGCTGCAATGCGACCGGACGCGGCTTGCCGTTTTCGGCGCTGACCCGCGCCGAAATCTTCGGCCAGTCTGGCGGGTAGCGTTTGCGGTTTTCCGGGCGGATGGGCATCAGCGCGCCTCCCGCAGGGCGCGTTTCACTGCGCCAAGAACGGCCTGGTTGAAAGTGGGCGATGGGTCTTCCTCATCGGCCCGCCAAGAGAATGTGAGCCGCGTTCCATCGGGCCGGGTGATCCTGACGGCGCTTCGCTTCTCCTGGCGCTCGCCGATCTGGCGGACGGCATCGGTCACCACGTCCGCCGCCAGATCGGCCATTTCGATGGCACGGTCGTCGTCGTTGATTTTCAGGTCGCGCCAAGCGCTAACGGCATCTTCGATTTCATCAGCGTTTTCACACGCGGCCAGCGCGGCGAGGAAACTGTCCATCACGTCGATCATCATTACGTTCACGAAATCGGCCAGCTGGTCGGTCACGGGTTTCCCGGGGTCGCTCATTCCATGCCCTCCAGCGCGGCGCGCACGGCGCAGTCCTTGGCCTCGAGCAGCTTGCGCAGGCACATGTCGCGCTCGTCGCTCTCTGGCAGCGACGAGGCTATGCCGGCGGCAAGCATGTGAAACTGGCGGCTGGTGCCTTGCAGGTGCTTCGGCAGGTGAGAATATTCGAAATACTTCAGGATCTTAGGGCGATTGGTCATGTGTCTATCTCCATACCATCCAGATGATCAGCGCCCATGTAATGAGGCCGATGGCGGGGCCGTAGAGGAGCAGGCCGGCGCCGGGGGGCGGGCGGCGCCTCATGCCGTGCCTTTCGGTTCGACCGCGCGCAGGGCGGCCTCGACCGCGACCGAGGCCCAGAGAGACATCATCTCTTCGTGGGCGGCCCGGCTGTCGATATCGGCGCCGGTGATCTGGGCGTGGCGGGTGGCGATGGTCTTGCGCGTCCATGCCGGTGCATGATCGGAGCTGGCGTTGATCAGCTGCTGGGCCAGCAGGTCGAAGAGGACCGAGAGCATATCGACCCGTTCAAGCCCCATCTTTTCGCCAGCCCGGATGGCCGCCTCCAGCCCGGAGGCGGCGAAGTATCGCGCCATGTCGCGCTCTTCTTTCGGAGCCATTTCGACTGTGGGTTCGGTCCGGTTCGATTTTGTCATTTTCGTTCCTTTTCGTTCGGCCTTGGGCGGAGCGCGTTGGCTAGATGGTCGGCCATGCGCTCGAGGTCGGTGAGGTGCCATCTGTCCGCATCCGGGGAGGCGGAGAGGCGGGTGATTTCGGCGCGCAGGCTGACCAATGTGGCGGTGGCGGCCTCGCGATCTGTGCGGATGGTCAGCGGCTTGCCCAAGGCCGCTGGCCTGGTGTCCGGCCGTGAAGGATCCTTTGTCGTAACGCCGGCTGCGGCTGGCCCGGGCCTGACCGGCGGGGCATCCTGATGATGGTCCGAAAAGGTCATCGGGTGGCGATCTCCTGTGCCATCACCAGCCATGCGAGCAGCAAGTCGCCCGCGCTGCGCCCGGCAATGGCGGCGGAGACACCAAGCATCTCGATCGACGCTTCGCTGCTCGTGGCCGTGGTCATGGCGAGGCCGGCATCCACCAACTCCTCGAGCAGTCTGGTGGCGACCTCGGGGCCTTCGGCGGCAAGGACGCGCCGGATCATGAAGCCAAAGGCGCGGATGGTCAGGCGCTCGGCGGGGGTGAGGTCGTTGGGGCTCATGCTACTCCTCCTCGATCTTTTTGGCGCGGTTGCGCTCGGGCCATTGTATGGCGCTCACCGCTCGGCGGGCGGCGTGGAAGCCGGGCGCCATGTAGGTCTGTTTCAGGCGCGGGTTGCGGGCCGCGCTGTTACCCAGGAGGTCCCCCACATCGTCGATGCTGGCGCCGGCCTCGCGCGCCATGACCGCATTCGTGCGTCTCAAGTCGCGAAACTGGAGGCTGGCCACGCTCGGTGTCCTGTTGGCGGCTTCGGTGCGGATCTTCTTGAAACGGCTCGCAAAGGTGTCGCGTGAGAAGGGCCGGCCAGTCAGGTCGTCGATCAGCAGCTTCTGTTCCGGCCCCTCTGCCCGCATGACAAGCTGCGAGATCACCGGGATCAGGCGCGGGTGGAGTTCGATCAAGGCGGCGTTGCCGCGCTTGGAGCGGGTGAAGTCCCACACCCATATCGGGCGATGGGCGTCGTGGTCGCCCAGGCCGGGCTGGACGGGCAGGCGATGTGGGTCGAGCATGTAGAAGTCGCCTGCGCGGGCGCCCAGGACATCGGTCTGGCGCTGCCCGGTCAGCAGCGATATCAGCATCGCGTTGCCGGTGGCGGAGAGGCCGAGCGCGGCCGCCGCGTCGAGCAGGGCGAATATTTCGTCCCATGTTGCCACCCGGTCGCGTGGCGGCGGGGTCCTGGTTCCCAGCCGCTGGCACGGGTTCGACCCTTCCGGTCGCCAGCCGAGCAGTTCGGCGTGGCTGTTCCTCGCCAACAAGGCCATTCCCAGCCTCAACGCCCTCTTCGCTGGGACCGAGTGGCATGGCGGTGCCTGGCGCCAGTCGGCGCTCAGGGTCGAGGGCGCCGAGCGCGCCGCCGCCACCCGGACCCTCGAGGGTGTAACGACGCGCGGCGTGGAGATCCCGCTGGAGGCCTTCCCAGGCCTGTTGCACTTCCCGGCCGACAGCGGGCCGCGCGCGACCGATCCTCATGCCCGGGTCGCCGAGGAGTTTGGGGAGGATTTCGCATGACCGCCTGCACCGGAGCGCGACAGGGCTTGCCCCAGACCCCATCATTTGCCATTATTTTTGGCGGCCAAGGCGCTGCGCCGCCGGGTCCGGACCAAAACCAAAACATCGCTTCAAGCGTGCTGTTTTGGTTTTTCTGTTTTTACAGCATTTTCAATGCATTATTGCGTTTCACGACGCCAAAACGCCCGGCGGCGGATGGGCTCGCATGTGCACGCGCGCGCGCGCATACGCGAGCGAGTGCGTGCGTTTTGGTGTTTTTTCGTTTCGTCCCCGTTTCCCCCATTTCTTGTAGGATATTGAAAAACAAGGACAATACACCTTTCAGGCCAAGCAAAACCGCCAAAACGCTTGCCAAAATGACCTGCCCCCCGCCAACGCCCGCATTTTGAAGTAGAGCCTGCCCGATCAGAAAGGAGCAGACGCATGCGAAAGAGCCGTTTCACGGAGGCGCAAATCAT
>JALTZY010000264.1 GCA_027045905.1 Paracoccaceae bacterium | reverse complement strand
GTGGCGGGGGGGGGCGCGGTGATGTTCTTTGCCGGGGTGAGCCTGTTTTATTTCCTTGCGGTCGCGATCCTGGGCGCGGGGCTGGTCGTGGCGGTATTTCTGAGCCGTGGCACCGGCTGGCAATTGCTCAAGGATTACCAGTACGGGCGGATCGACACCTTTCTCGATCCCTCGCGCGACCCGCTCGGGGCGGGCTATCACATCACCCAGTCGAAGATCGCGCTGGGCTCCGGCGGCTGGACCGGGCGCGGCTTCATGCAGGGCACCCAGACGCGACTGAACTTCCTGCCCGAGAAGCACACCGACTTCATCTTCACCACGCTGGCCGAGGAGTTCGGCTTCATCGGCGGCGCCTCGCTGCTGACGCTCTATGTGGCGATCATCGTCTTTTGCGTGATCTCGGCCCTGCGCAACCGCAACCGCTATTCCTCTCTGCTGACGCTGGGCATTGCCATGACCTTCTTCTTCTACTTCGCCGTCAACATGGCCATGGTCATGGGGCTGGTGCCGGTGGTCGGCGTGCCGCTGCCGCTGGTCTCCTATGGCGGTTCTGCAATGCTGGTGCTGATGCTGGGCTTCGGCCTGGTGCAGTCGGCCCATGTGCACCGGGCGCGGCGAAAATGAACAGCAGGGCGGCAAACGTGCTCGCCGCGCTGCCCGAAGCCGCCTGGGCAGAATGGCGCCCGGCGCTGGAGCAGGCCTTTGCCGCAGCGGGGCTGAAGGTCAGCATGGCGCGCGAGATGGCACCGGAAGCGGTGGATTACATCCTCTACACGCCCGGCAGCGGGCTGGAGGATTTCAGCCCCTACCGCAATGCAAAAGCGGTACTCAGCCTCTGGGCCGGAGTGGAGCGGATCGTGCGGAACGAAACCCTGACCCATCCGCTCGCCCGCATGGTCGATCCGGGGCTGAAGGAAGGGATGCGCGACTATGTACTGGGCCATGTGCTGCGGGCGCATCTGGAAATGGACGCCGATATCTGCCGCCGCGATGCGCGCTGGCAGCCCCATGTGCCGCCGCTGGCGCGTGAGCGCTGCGTCGGCATGCTGGGACTGGGCGCGCTGGGCGAATTCTGCGCACGCGCGCTCGCCGGGCTGGGCTTCGAGGTGCTGGGCTGGAGTCGCGGGCAGAAGGCTCTGGAGGGCGTAACCTGCCACGCTGGCGCGGAGGGGCTGGAGGCGGTGCTCAGACGCGCCGAGATCCTGGTGCTGCTCCTGCCGCTGACCACCGACACCGAAAATATTCTCGACGGCGAAACCCTCGCCCTGCTGCCCCCGGGCGCCGCGCTGATCAACCCGGGTCGCGGCGCGCTGATCGACGACGAGGCCCTGCTGGCCGCGCTCGACGGCGGGCAGGTGGGCCATGCCACGCTCGACGTGTTCCGCAACGAACCCCTGCCCGCGGCTCATCCCTATTGGACACATCCGAAGGTGACGGTGACGCCCCACATCGCCGCGCAGACGAGACCGTCAAGCGCCGCCGCTGTGATCGCCGAGAATATCCGCCGGGGCGAGGCGGGCGAGCCGCTGCTTTACCTGGTGGATCGCGACGCCGGCTATTGAACCGGTGCATGTGAGTTCCGCCGGTATCCTGCGGCGGGCGAAGCCGCGACACCGATACACCGAGTATGCGCGTATGCGCGCCGGGGCGTTTCGCGCAGGCGATTTTTCGCGAAAAATCGCGCCGCCGCCGGCAATGCGCGGGGCCGGATAGAAGGGGCCGGGCAGCCGGCGAGCGGATCTCCGGGCGGCCTCGGGGGCGCTGCTGCCGGCCTCAGGACCCATCGGCTTGGCCCTGCCTACGGCGTGGGCGCGCTTGTGCCGCGCTGGCCAGAGCCAGATATGCAAGCGAAGCTGCCAGCCCGATCAGCGTGCCACGGTCGATTCCGACAGCGGCAAAGCTCCAGCGCACGGTCAGGGTGAAAACCAGCAGCGCGAGCAGGCCGAACGGATAATGACGCACCACCGCCCCGACCGCGCCGGAACCGTGGCGCGTATGCAGGATCAAGAGCAGCGGAAAGGTGACCACCGGAAAACCCGCCAGCAGCCCGGCCCAGCGGGGGCCGACCCAGGCAGCGGCGGCGGTGATCAGCACCACGACACCTCCGGCCAGAGCGGCGCGGACCAGGAGTTCCGCGAGGCGGGTCTCCGGGCGGGCGAGCCCTGCCGCCGCCCCGCCCGAGCGCAGCAGCAGGTGCGCGGCGAAGACCGCGGCCAGCGTCAGAGCGGCCGCGCCCCATGGCCCCGGCGCGATCAGGCGCAGCAGCGCGGCGGTGCCCAGAAAGGCCCCCACGCCCCCCAGAGCCGCCACGACCACCGCCGCCGGGGAATCGCCCAGCCGCCCGGCCAGGCGC
>JALTZY010000263.1 GCA_027045905.1 Paracoccaceae bacterium | reverse complement strand
CGAGCAAGCACTCCCGGGTCACGTCATCGACCACGTTCAGGATACGAAAACGCCGGCCGCAGGCGAGCTGATCATGCACGAAGTCCAGCGACCAGCGGGCATTGGGCCGCGCCTCGACCAGAATCGGGGCGCGACTGCCCACAGCCTTGCGCCTGGTCCTGCGCTTGCGCACCGTCAGCCCCTCTTCGCGATAGAGCCGGTAGATGCGGTTGATGCCCGACGGCTCGCCCTCGCGCCTGAGCAGCACGAACAGGCGCCGATACCCAAACCGGCGCCGCTCATTGGCCAGATCGCGCAGACGCTGGCGCAACTCCGTCTCAGGTGGGCGAACCGACTGATAGCGGATCATCTTGCGATCCGCCCCGACTATCCTGCAGGCCCGCCGTTCCGACAGGCCCATCCTGGCCTGCAGATGCGCAACGGCTTCGCGCTTCACAGCGGGCCCTACCATTTTTTTGCCAGCAGCTCTTTCATTGCCGCCGCATCCAGCATCTGTTCCGCAAGCAACTTCTTCAGCCTGGCATTCTCGTCTTCCAGTGCCTTCAGCCGCTTTGCGTCCGAAACGGTCATCCCGTCATACTTGGCTTTCCAGTTGTAGAAAGTCCCTTCCGACATCCCGTGCTTGCGGCAAAGGTCGGCACACTTCGCTCCCGCCTCATGCTCGGCCAGAATGCCGATGATCTGCTCTTCTGAATATCTCGTTCGCTTCATTGTCCGTCCCTTCCTCGGGTCGGACTCTAATCCCATCTGGTGGAAAAATCCCGTGGCAGGTCACCCCATATGCAAAGGCTCCGCTCAGCCCGCGCTGCCGGCGAAAATTACACCACCCGGTAAGACACTGCTTTGGAGGAGTATCTCACGCACTCTCAGAAAAGTTCCAATTCACTGCTCGGCAGCGGCTTCACGGCTTCGACTTCGACCTTCTTGTTCACCAGCTTGATCCGCGCACGCCCTGAAGTCGGCCAGAATTCGAGCCGCCGTGCCAGCGTTCCACCCAAATCGCCCCCCACATGGGCAATCTCTTCCCGGGCCAGGAAGTCAACGACAAATCTGCCGTTCCTTTCACCTGCGCTGGACAGTCCCGCGATCATGGAGGCCCCGCCGAAAACCTTTGCCCTCAGCCGCCCCCTCTGTGCGCCCTGACGTAACAGGCCATTGATCAGCAATTCCATGCCATTCACTCCGTGACCGAACTGACTGGCAGCATTTTGCGTCTCATCGACGAACAGAACATGGTTCATCCCGCCGATCTTGCGCACCGGATCCCAGATGCAGGCCGAGACGCAGCTTCCCAGAAGCGTGGCGATTACCACATCTTCCTGGTCGGATATCGCGTATTCGCCCTGGCTGATATATGTACGCACAAGGTTCTGGGGCATCTTCATCCTGCCATGTTTGCTGGTTGCATGAATGCGCCGTTCTTGCTCGTACGCGACAGAATCTCTCCGGCAATACGTGACAATCCCAGCGATACGTCAACTCCGCCCTTCTCGCAGGCCACCCGCGGCATCCCATAGACGACGGAACTCTCCCGGTCCTGTGCGATGCAGAATGCTCCGTTCTCACGCAGGACTCGCATCCCCTCGGCCCCGTCAGCCCCCATGCCCGTAAGCAGGACCCCGATCACCTTGGCCGCATGTTTGCGCGCCGAAGCGAACATCACGTCAACCGAAGGGCGGTGCCCGGTCTGCTTCGGCCCCGGCTGCAGGACCAGGGTCGGCCTGCTCGCCTGGCTCAATGCCAGATGCGTTTCTCCCCCCGGTGCGATATACACGCATCCCTGCTCCAACTCTCCACCGTCACGAGCCAGTTGGACATGTGGTGCGCATTTTTTGTTCAGCCGTGCTGCGAAATTGATGAGGAACTGTGCCGGCATGTGCTGGGTTATCAGTGTCGGCGGGCAGTTTTCCGGATAATCTGACAAGACGGTTTCCAGGGCCTCCACCCCCCCGGTAGAAGCACCGATCAGCACATATTTCCCATTCCAGACAAATGGCGGGGCCTTGTCCTCTGTACGCGAGGAAGGGCTCCTGCGGCTTCTGACCTTTGCGCGAGCTGCCATGCGCAGGATACTATCCAGGTTTTCGAACAGGAGTGCACCATTCCTTCCTCCCTTTGGCTTGGCAACGCACTCCACCGCTCCCAGAGACAGCGCGCGGATGGCTGCTTCACTGCCGCGTTCTGTCAGGGAAGAAACCATCACCACCGGCATCGGGCGCGCCTTCATCAAACGACGCAGGAACTCGAGCCCATCCATTTCCGGCATTTCCACGTCAAGGGTCATGACGTCGGGATTGAAACGGTTAACCGCATCCCGCGCCTCTCTCGCATTGGCGGCCTCTGCTACCACCGCGATATCGAGATGACCGGCAAGACTGTGGCGGATAAGCTGGCGCATCACCGGGGAATCGTCAACAATGAGAACCCTGATCGGCATCGTTCCCGTCCTGGCACCGGGCAGCCCTGCCACTCTAGAAATCATCCCAGTCCTCTTCTATTTCCTCGGCTTCTTGAGCCAATACGACACTTCCATCCGTAGTCGCGGGAGACAGCGTTGTAGTTTCTGGTGCCTGTTGCGCGGCCGGTCGAGGCAGGTCGACGACATTCGCCAATGCCTCTCCGCCCAGATGGGTGTCGATCCTGAAGCGCGACGTCGTTTCGTTCAGATTTTCCGCCTCGCGCGTCAGGGCGTGGCTTGCAGCGGTAGTCTGTTCGAACATCGCGGCATTCTGCTGGGTCACCTGGTCGAGTTGGTTGACCGCCTCGTTGATCTCGGCGAGGCCGGAACTCTGCTCCCGGGCCGAGACGGCGATTTCGCTAACCTTCTGGTCGATTTCGGAAACATTGCTTACGATACTTTCGAGTGCCGCCCCGGTCTGATCGACCAGTTCCACCCCGCGCTTGACCTGCATTCCGGAAGCCGAGATCAGCTCGTTGATTTCCCGTGCCGCTTCCGAAGAACGTTGCGCGAGGGCGCGCACTTCCGAAGCAACCACGGCAAACCCCCTGCCGGCCTCGCCGGCACGGGCGGCCTCTACCCCGGCATTCAGTGCCAGCAGGTTGGTCTGAAAAGCGATATCGTCGATCACGCTGGTGATCTTGGATATCTGCTTGGAGGAATGTTCGATCTCGCTCATTGCCTCCACGGCCTCGCGCACGACCTTGCCCGAGATTTCTGCATTCTCCCGGGCGTTCTGGACCAGTTCGTTGGCTAGGGAGGCCCCGTCCGCAGCCGACCGTACGGAACTGGTCAGTTGATCCAGTGCAGAGGCGGTTTCCTCAAGGGTCGCTGCCTGGCGCTCCGTGCGGGAGGAAAGATCGTCTGCCGCATTGGCGATTTCGCCCGCTTCGCCGCGGATCAGGTCGGCATTTTCCACCACGGCGCGCATGGCTTCGAGCAACCTGTCGCAGGTCCTGTTGAAATCCTGACGCAATTGCTCGTAATCCGGGGCGAATTCCTCTTCCAGGCGAACCGTCAGGTCGCCTTCGGCAAGAGCCGAGAGCCCTCTGCGCAGTCCGTCCACAACCTTTTGCTGGGCGGCGCGCATAAAGTCCCTGCGGGCATCGGCTGCCTCTATCGCCTGGCGTGCCTCGGTGACGTCATTGCCCAGCATCAGGATGCGCAGGAGCTTGCCGCCGGCATCCATGACCGGCGAAAAGGAACCGTCGACAATGGCCGGACCACCCTTCGTGCGAGGCAGGCGGAACTGGCCGATAACGGATTCGCCCCTTTGCAGGCGTTCGAACACGGGCCCCCGCTCGGAGGCCAGCTTTTCGTCGAACTGGAAGATTTCCCCGCCATGCCTGCCTTCGAAAGCGCTGCTTTCTTCGCCCATCATCCGGCAGAAGCGGTCGTTGGCCGACAGGAACATGCCCTCCTTGGTGAATTCGATCTTGACCTGACTGGCGTCGATCGCATTGAGAATCGCGGTGTTGAGGAAATCGCGGGTGACGTCATTCCATTCCACCACATATCCCATGGGGCTGCCGTCCTCCTCCGTGACCATGGAGATCGTCAGGCGGAAACGTGCTTCGGAAATCGAGATATTGGCTGTATAGGGCAGGTTTGCCGGGTCTCTCAGAAGCTCGCGGATGCGTTCGCGGATGGATTCCCTGTGGAAGAAGTCCATCTGCATGCCGATAACCGATTCGGAGTCGAAATCCGGATACATCCGGGTGAATTCTTCATGGTATTGTTCCATCACCCTGCGCAGCGCCGGATTGATCGAGGTGATGTTCATATCCGCATCCGCCATCATGATGCAGGCGGAAGAGGATTCGAAGGCAACCCCGCGGAAGCGGTTTTCGTACTCCTCTTCCCTGCCGTGCTTCAGCTTCTGGCGGATTTCTTCCAGGGTGCGCGCGATGACGCCGATTTCGTCCCTGCGGCCTGCGTCCTTTACCTCGAGGTCGAAATTGCCCCGGGCAATTTCGCGCATGGAAGAGACCAAGCGCCACAGCGGGCGGGTCAGGGTCTGGGCAAACAGCACGCCGAGCACGGAGAAGGTGGCGATCACTGCCAGGGCGCTTGCGGCCAGAAGCATCTTCAGGCGCATCACCGAGGCGAGGATCTCCCGCTCCGCCTGGCGTGCCACCACGGCCCATCTCTCGCCGAACACATCCAGCGGCAGAAAGGCGGCACGGGCTTCCTGCGGCGTATCCGAGTCGAGCACGGTGATCCCGCTCATTCCCCCGAGGGCCTGGCTGACAGCGGGGTTGGAAATCTGGCGCGGCACGCCCGTCTCCGCACCCGTCTCCGCATCCAGGCGCGGGCTCGTGCGCGCGATGCCATCGGAACCGACCAGATAGACCTCGCCGGTTTCGCCCAGGCCGTCCCCGGCATTGGCAAGGGCGGAAATCATATCCGTGGACAGGCGATAGGCAATGACCCCGAGCCGGTGGCCGCTCTTGGAATAGAGCGGCATCGCCAGGAAGGCCGAACTCTCCCCGCCCGCAGGCCCATAGGCGGCGAAATCCTCGAAGACCTGCACACCCTGCTCTGCGTCCAGGGCCTTTCGGAAGGCCCGCGCAAGGCCGGTATCGGAGAGCCGTGCCTCGGCCAGGTTCGCGGCGAAGTCCTGCCCCTTGGTGACCGAATAGATCACCGTCCCCCCGGGCTCGATCAGGTAGATGTCACGATAGCCGTACAATGCGCGCAGGGCCCGGAACTCGGGGTGCATCTGGGCGTGGACCCGTGTCCAGGTGGAGATGTCTCCGGCTTCGTCGAGCCGTTCGCGCTCGCCTTCTGGGAAGGGATTGCGGTCCGTATAGAGGGCGCGCAGCTGGGCGATTTCCTCTTCGCTCTGGATCCCCCATGCCCGCTTGAAACCGTTGAAGGCACGCAGGGTCGAGCTGCGCCCGGCCATGATCGCCAGGTCCTGGCTGATATTGTAAAACAGGGTTTCCACATCATCGGCGCGCCCCTCGGCCAGCGTCTGCAGCCGGATCTCGGCGGCATGCTCCAGTGCATCCCGCTGCTGGAAATAGGCGAGCCCCGAGGCCACCCCTACCGATATGGCAACCATTGCCAGAATGATCGCCGGCAGCTTGAACGAGATGTTTCTGAAATCTGGCAGTCGCATTCTGTTCTCCTGTTCGCCTTGTCATGCCCCGACCGCACGGGGGAATCGGGCTCAAGGCTCGAGCCTTTGGCCGGTTTTCGCAGGCAGGGGTGAAAATTTCTTTAAGCCGGGCACATTTTCCCGCGGGAAGCGGGCCTGCGCCCGGAGCCGCGGGGATCAGCGCAATTCCCGGCGCTTGATCTTGCCGGTGGCGGTCATGGGCAGGCTCTCGGCGAATTCGACGATGCGCGGGGCGACATGGGGGGAGATGCGGCGGCGGACCAGATCGGTGAGGGTTTCGGGCAGCGTCGCCAGATCGGCGCCGGGGCGGGGGACGATCACGGCCTTGACCATCTCGGTGCGCACCGGGTCGGGCACACCCACCACTGCCGCCATGGCCACATCCGGGTGGGAGGCGAGGCAATGCTCAATCTCCGAGGGGCCGATGCGGTAGCCTGCGGAGGTGATGATATCGTCGTCGCGGGCGACGAAGGAGAAGTAGCCATCTTCGTCCATCACCCCGAGATCGCCGGTCTTGAGCCAGTCGCCGATGAACTTTTCCGCCGTCTTTTCCGGCTGGTTCCAGTATTCGAGAAACATCACCGGATCCGGGCGCCGGACCGCGATTTCGCCGGTCTCGCCCGCCGGCAGGGGCTGGCCGGCCGCATCGATGATGGCGACCTCGTGGCCGGGCACCGCGAGGCCGATGGCACCGGGCGAGATGCGCATGAAGCCCGCCGCGCTGGTCAGCACCAGGTTGCATTCGGTCTGCCCGTACAGCTCGTTGATCGGCACCCCGAGCGCGCTGCGACCCCATTCGAGCAGGTCGGCGCCGAGGCTTTCGCCCCCCGAGCCGATCGAGCGCAGGTGCACGCCCTCGGGCACCTGCGCGCCCTGCATCAGCTTCAGCGCCGTGGGGGGCATAAAGAGGTTGCGGATCCGCTGGCGGGCGATCAGGGCGAAGGCGGCGTCGGGGTCGAACTTGCGCGCGCGGTGGCTCACCAGCGGCACGCCGTAATAAAGGCAGGGAAGCGCCAGGTCGAGCAGGCCGCCGACCCAGGCCCAGTCGGCCGGGGTCCAGCCCTTGTCGCCGGGCTTCGGGAAGCCTTCGTGGTGCAGCTCGATCGCCGGCAGGTGGCCGAGCAGCACCCGGTGGGCGTGCAGCACCCCCTTGGGCGCGCCGGTGGTGCCGGAGGTATATACCATCAGCGCCGGGTCGTCGGCGCGGGTCGCGGTCGGGCAGGCGAGCGGCCGGGCGGCGGCGATTTCGCCCTGGAAATCGCGGAAGGGCGCGGGTGCCGGGCCGGGACCGGTGACGAAGATTTCGGCGAGGTTCGGCAGGTCGGCGCTGAGGGCGGCGATCTTGTCGAGATTGGCCGGGTCGCTCACCAGCATCCGCGCGCCGCTGTCGGCCAGCCGGTAGGCCAGCGCGTCGGGGCCGAACAGGGTAAAGAGCGGCAGCACCACCGCGCCGAGCTTGTAGGCGGCAAAATGGGTGATCAGCACTTCCGGCCCCTGCCCCAGCAGCACCGCGACCCGGTCGCCCCGCCCGAGACCGCGTGCGGCAAAGGCGCTGGCGAGGCGGTCGGAGGCTTCCTTGAGCGCGCCGAAGCTCCAGCTTTCCACCTCGCCCCCGGCGCTGACATGTTCGAGCGCCAGCCGGTCGGGCTCGGCCATGGCCCAGGCATCGCAGCAGGCGATGGCGATATTGAAGCGCGCAGGGATGCGCCAGCGGAAGGCCGCGCGCATGGCAGCCCAGTCGCCGAAGCTCTCGATCATCCGCCGGGGGCGATACCCATCCATTCTACCCATCCATCTCAGAGCCTGAACACGCTGAGTTCATGCAGGCCGGTGAGGCCGATACCGAGCAGACGCAGGGCGGGGAGCGATATGCGGCTGCCCGCGCCCGCCGGAGCGTCCAGCGGCAGAAGGTCCACCAGCACCGCTTCGCCGTTATCGGCCACGACCCTGCCCCTGGCTGGCGCATCCACCAGCGGCGTTTCCAGCCAGAAGCCGGGCTTCGCGGGGCTGCCAAGGGTGGCGATGGTCCTGCCCAGGGCCACCTCTGCGCCGGTCGCATCCGCATCCGCCGCCGCCGCGCGCTCCGCCGCGCTGGTGGTGTCGAACTGCTCCGCCGTCACCGCGTCGCGCCCCAGTGCCGGCGACCTGCTTGCGGGACGCGCCACCGGACGCGGCGTGCCCGGCCCCGGCACCAGCACCGCGCTTTCCGGCGCGCCCCGCCCCTCACCGCGACCGGGCAGTGTCAGCCCCTGCGAACAGGCGCCCAGCAGAGCCATCGGCAGAGACAGGAGGGCAAGCTTTCTCATGCCCCCAGACTGGACCATTCCGCTGCGCGGCGCAATCTCTTTGCCCGCGCTTCGCCCTTGCCCCGGCAGCTTTGCGCGCATAGGCTCGCGCCATGACCGAGAGCGCACCCAGCATAGCCAGCGAACCGGCCAGAAAGCGGCTGATCGACCCCTATCTGCGGCCGATCACCTATCTGCGCCTGTCGGTCACCGACCGCTGCGACTTCCGCTGCACCTACTGCATGGCCGAGGAGATGACCTTCCTGCCCAAGCGCGACCTGCTGACGCTCGAGGAACTCGATCGCGTGGCCAGCGCCTTCATCGGCCTTGGCGTCAGCAAACTGCGCATCACCGGTGGCGAGCCGCTGGTCCGGCGCGGGATCCTCGGTTTTTTCCAGGCCATGAAGCGTCATCTCGACAGCGGCGCGCTCAGGGAACTCACGCTCACCACCAACGGCTCGCAGCTGGCCCGATTCGCCGAGGGGCTCCGGGCGGCGGGGGTGCGGCGGGTCAATGTCTCGCTCGACACGCTCAGGGCCGACAGATTCGCCCGCATCACCCGGCGCGGGCGCCTCGAACAGGTGCTCGAGGGCATCGGCGCCGCACTGGAATCGGGCCTGCGGGTGAAGCTCAACACGGTGGCGATCAAGGGTTTCAACGAAGACGAACTCTTTGAAATCACCGAGTTTTGCGCCGAAAAGGGGCTCGATCTCACCTTCATAGAGGTAATGCCCATGGGCGATATGGAAGAGGCCACGCGCCTGGGCCAGTTCTGGCCGCTCACCGATCTCAGAGCCCGGCTCGCCGAGCGCTACAGCCTCACCCCGCTCGCCGAGCGCAGCGGCGGCCCGGCCCGCTATATGCGGCTTGATGAGACCGGCCAGAAGATCGGCTTCATCCAGCCGCTCAGCCACAATTTCTGCGAAAGCTGCAACCGCGTGCGCATGACCTGCACCGGCCAGCTCTATACCTGCCTCGGACAGGACGGCATGTCCGACCTCAAGCCCCCCCTGCGCAGACACCCGCACGACGATGCCCCCCTGCGCGAAGCCATCCGCGCCGCCATTGCGCTGAAACCGCGCGGACATGATTTCGACTATTCCCGCCAGAGGGTGGCCGGCCAGACCAGACGGCACATGAACCATACGGGCGGCTGAATCCCGGACCGGGCCTGAAGCCGCCACCCTGCATCACGCTCCGGAACGACCCGGAAAGCGCCCTGAAAGGCGACACGTCCGCTTCTCCCGATACCCGCCCGGGGCCTGTATCGCCGCCCTGCCGGACTGCAAACCACCCCGCTCAGCCCCAGAGCGCCTTGCGCAGCATGTTCAGCGCCACCAGAGTCAGAAATACCGCAAAGACCCGCCTGAGGGGTTTTGCATCCATCGCATGGGCCAGGCGCACCCCCACCGGCGCCGTCAGCATGGTCATCGCCACCACCAGGACAAAGGCCGGCAGGTTGACCGCGCCAATGGTAAGGGGCGGGCGAATTTCCGCTGGCGGCATCAGCAGGAAGCCCGCCACCGAGGGCAGCGCGATCGTCACCCCGAATCCCGCCGCCGTGGCCACCGCCCGGTGGATCGGCACGCCGTAAAGGCTCATCAGCGGCACCCCGAAGGAGCCCCCGCCAATCCCCATCAGCACCGACAGAAAGCCCAGCACAGGTGCCATCGCCGCCCGGACCACCCCCCCGGGCATGGCCGTGCCGAGGCGCCATTCGCCGCGCCCGAGCCCCAGATAGGCGCCCACTGCCAGCGCCAGCAGGCCGAAGATCCCCTGCAATACCACCGAGCCCAGCGACGCGGCGACCAGCACGCCGATGACTGCTCCAAGCGCGATCCCCGGCGCCCAGCCACGCAGGATCTCCCAGTCCACCGCCCCCTTTCGGTGATGGGCCGCCAGCGAGCGCAGGGAGGTGACGATGATCGTCGCCAGCGAGGTGGCGAGACATATCTGCATCAGCTGCTCCGAGCCATATCCCAGCGCCGAAAACATGTAGAAGAACGCCGGCACCAGGACGATCCCCCCGCCCACGCCCAGAAGCCCGGCAATCACCCCGGCAAAGGCGCCAATGGCCAGCAGCAGCGCCGCCATGGGCAGGAGCATGGCCGGGTCGCTCATCCGTCGGCCTCCGCCCGTTCTCCCTCTATCACCTGCGCCAGAGCCTCCAGCAGCACTTCCGGCTCCGCCCCCTTGCGGGTCGCGCCCTCGGAGAGAATGCGCCGCCAGGCCCGCGCGCCGGGGCGGCCCGCAAACAGTCCCAGCATATGGCGCGTCACCTCATGCAGGCGCCCGCCCGCGGCAAGGTGGCGCTCGATATAGGGCAGCATCTCGCGCACTACCCGGTGCGGCGTCTTCTGCGCTTTTCTCTCGCCGAATATCTCCCGGTCCGCTCCGAGCAATATCGCCGCCGGGTCGTGATAGGCCGCCCGCCCGATCATCACTCCGTCGAGCCCGGCGGCCAGATGCGCCCGCGCCTCCGCGAGGCTGGCAATGCCACCATTGAGCGCGACATGCAGCGCCGCAAAGGCCGCCTTCATCTCCCGCACCAGCGGATAATCCAGCGGCGGCACCTCCCGGTTCTCCTTCGGGCTCAGCCCCTGGAGCCAGGCCTTGCGGGCATGGATGATGACGCGCTCCACACCTGCCGCCTGAATCGCCTCAAGGAAGGTCGGCAGCGCCTCGCGCGGCTCCTGATCGTCAACGCCGATACGGCATTTCACGGTGATTTCAGCGCCTTGCGAAGCTTCCCTCATGGCGGCGACACATTCGGAGACCAGCCCGGGATCCTTCATCAGCACCGCGCCAAAGGCCCCGGACTGCACCCGGTCCGAGGGGCATCCGACATTGAGATTGACCTCCCCGTAGCCGCGCGCGACGCACAGGCGCGTGGCCTCGGCCAGCTCTCGCGGATCGGCGCCCCCCAACTGCACCGCCACCGGCTGCTCTGCCGCATCGAAGTCCAGCAGGTGCAGCGCCCCCCCGCGCACCAGCGCCGAAGCCGCCACCATCTCGGTATAAAGCAGCGCGCGCGCACTCATCAGGCGGTGAAAATACCGGCAGTGGCGGTCGCTCCAGCCCATCATCGGCGCCACCGAAAGGCGTGAAGCAGTTGAAACATCAACATTTACTGGGTTTTCTTCATATCTTGGCATCTTCATCGCCAGCACGCTTCCGTACGATTTCGCCGTATTTCGGCGCATTG
>JALTZY010000262.1 GCA_027045905.1 Paracoccaceae bacterium | reverse complement strand
TGGCAGTGCTTGCGCGCGGCGTCCCACCGGTGACGGAGAGGTTGATCTGTACCCCCGCCACGCCGTTCCCGTTGTGGTCGCGGGCGATCACGATGAACTGCACCGTCGTGTCGTCCTGACCGGTGATCTGGATCTCATTGTCAAGAGCTTCGTCGCGTGAGGAAAAACCGAGATCGCTCCAGATGGGATCGCCGGTGACGGGAAGGTCCTGATCGGCACTACTCGGAGGGACAAGAAGCGTCACCTGTCGCTGTAGTGTCCACGCCGAGGCGTAGAGGTTTGGATTGGCACCACCAGAAGGCGCTTCCCCAAGAGCAAGGTCATCACGGAAGGGCCTGCCCGAGCCCGTCGCCGGGACTTGGCCATCATCAACTTCCGGATGCTCGAAAGCGGGTGTATTGGTGTAATCATCGATCGGATCGAGCCGCATGCCGTGCCCGTAGCGGATCATGGCCTCGGAAGAAGTCGCGTTGAAACCGGGAATGACGGGAGCACGGGCCGTCGAAAAGTTGCCGTGGCGGAAGAAGAGAATCTGATCAATACGGCGGGCTCGCGGGGCAAAATCATCCGGATGGAGCAGCACAGGATTGCCCCCATTTGCTTCTTCGTGCCGAATGACCAACACCCCATCGCGGGTCATCGCCTGAAAATCAGCCCGCATCTGCCGCTCGATGAGCGAGGCGTATTCATTCAGGTTGCTGACCCGTCGACCGCCGGCCACGGTCTTGCCCACCGCCCCAAAGATGGACGCGATGCCGACAGCAAGAATGGCGATAGCCCCGATCGCAACAAGAAGTTCGATGAGCGTAAAGCCAAAGGGTGGCCGTGCTGCCTGGTTGTGTGTTGTGCGCATATGCATGGCAAAGCTCAGGGGGCTGGGGTATCGTGCCTACGGCATGACGGGGTCAACCGTAAAGATGTAAGGCTTGATGGGGGTAGACTTGGGAAGGAAGATAATGGGGTTAAAATCACTGACGCTAAAGCTTCCGTCACCATTCGTATCCTCTTCCACAATTGGAGGATCGAAGTTCATGGTTCTCGCACGCCCGGCAACATCGTTCACCTTGGTCACGGTGTACATATACCCACGACTGTCGATAAATCGCTGCCCAGGTACCGCAAGCAGGAGCGTCGCAACATCCTTATTGGTTTTGGCACTGACCATATCATCGATGACCATCAGATTTTGAGGCCCATTGCCCGTACCGGGGCCAGTAATATTGACAATAATCGGCGTACTGTATTGCGACCCTCGGCGACGCTGACCGTCAAAGGTCGGCGCACCAGATCGATCGACAGAGATGGGGTTTCGCCGGAACTTAAGCGCAGGTTGGCCGGGGGTGTTCGGATCGCCGATGAGGGTCGAGGTGAGAGAATAGCGAGTGGGCTCATTGGTGCCCTGGTGAAAGCTGTTCTTGATCCCCGTATCAATGGGCCGAAGAAAGATGGCAACGAGGATGGGGCTGTCATCCGGGTAGTTGGGGGAGAGCGGATCCCCGGAGAGCCGGGCAACGATATCCCACACAAACTTGGGATCCCCGCCAGTGGAGAGGGGGAGCGGGTAGAGCCGCTGGGCCAGAGGAAGATAGATATCGGTTGGATCAGGATCGCTCGGCACAGGAGGAAGAATGTAACTTCCAAGGTGGTCCTGATCTTTTTGCTCTGGTTCGACAGCAACCCAATCCCCATTTGAGGCCTGGTTGGCAATGACATACTGCTTAAGCGCCGCCCACCCTCGGCCGTCGGGCCTGAAGTTGGCGTTGCTGGCAAGGATGGGCGCAACCGCGTTCTGAGCACTAAGCCCCTGTGTGGTTTCGGTTGCGATGCGCTGCTGGCGAAGAACCGCCGGAAAGACCGCCCCAAGCCCCAGAAGACCAAGAGCAAGAACAAAAACCGCCACGAGCACCTCGACAAGCGAGAAGGCCCGGCGAACGGCGACCGACGCGGTGGCAAAGGAGAAACTCATTGGCCACCTCCGGGTACGGGTGTATTGACCGCCAGGTCGAGCCTGAGCAACGGAACGGGCTGAAGTGCGCCGGTGTAGCGTTGGAATGTATAGATGCGTGCAACGGGAAGGTCAGGATTGATCTCGGCGTACGGATCGAAATCCGTGTCAAGGTTCGTATCACCTTCGAGCCAGAGCGGAATCTTGTCATAGAAAGTATTGCGAATAGCGTACCTGGGTTCGTTGTTCTTGCCCTTGAGATTTTTGTAGAGACTGCCGGTATCCCGATCGAGTTTGACACCGATAGCCGCAGCAAGATCGGGAGCGTTATAAAGAACAACCTGCTCGACAGTCCGGCAGAGCACGGTGTCACCGGAGATGTCGCCGAAGAGTTGCGTCAGCGGGTCCATCCCGCCGCCGAAG
>JALTZY010000261.1 GCA_027045905.1 Paracoccaceae bacterium | reverse complement strand
GACGGAGGTCTGCCCGCTTGCGCGCCAAGTCTGCGGGCAGACCTTCGTCAGAGAGGTCGCGACAGGGGCAATGCAACCGGCCCGCATGGCGGGCCCGATCAGGCAGGAGGCCCGTCATGGCTTCACGAGAATACCCGTCAGCACCCCCCGCCTTCCCCCCACTTGCCCGGGACCGCGAAGACATGCCCGCCGCCGGGTTTGCACAGAGCGGCGATCCTTTCCGCTCCGCGCTGCCGCCGCAGGACGAGCCGGGGCGCGAATCCGCCCCCGTCCCGCTGCCATTCTCCGACTGGGCCGCGATCTGAAACACCCGGACCGTCGCTGAACGGTCGCTGACGAGCGCCGAGCCGCCCGAGCGCCGGCCGCCGCTGCCGGGCTGCTGCCGGAAGTGGCGGCTGTCTTTTCCGCCGGCCTGCTTGCGGCGACCCGTCACGCAGCGTCCCGCCCGGCTGGCGGTGGCAAAGCGCCTTATTCCGGGGCGATCCGGTGGCGGGCGATGAGCTTCAGCGCGCGGGCCTCGGCGCGGCGGATGCGAATTGCGGTGAGGAAGGCCTCCTCCAGCGTGGTGGAGGAGGCGCCGATGGTCCCGGCCACTTCCTTGGCCAGATCCTCGTCGCCCGTAAGTTCTTCGATCTCCAGCACTTCCCGGGCCAGCCCGTCTGCGATCCGTTCAAGGTAATCCATGGCTTATCTGGTCTTTTCGGTCAGGCGGCGGCTGACATATTCCTTGACGTGATTGATCATCACATCCATGCTATCCCCTTCGAAGAAATGTCCCGCGCCCTCGATTTCCGTATGGGTGATGGTGATGCCCTTCTGCTCGTGGAGCTTGTCCACGAGGGCGTGGGTATCGGTGGGCGGAGCGACACGATCAGCGGTGCCGTTGATGATCAGCCCCGAGGAGGGGCAGGGAGCGAGAAAGGAGAAGTCGTACATGTTGGCCGGCGGGCTGGCGGAGACGAAGCCGGTGATCTCGGGGCGGCGCATCAGCAGCTGCATCCCGATCCAGGCGCCGAAGGAGAAGCCCGCCACCCAGCAATGCTTGGCATTTGGGTTCAGGCTCTGCAGGTAGTCGAGCGCGGCGGCGGCATCTGACAATTCGCCCACGCCCTGGTCATACTCGCCCTGGCTGCGCCCCACCCCGCGGAAATTGAACCTGAGCACGGTGAAGCCGATATCGTGGAAGGCGTAGTGGAGGTTGTAAACCACCTTGTTGTTCATGGTGCCGCCGAACTGGGGGTGGGGATGCAGGATGATGGCGATGGGCGCATCCTTGTCCTTTTGCGGATGGTAGCGGCCTTCGAGGCGGCCTTCGGGGCCGGGGAAGATGACTTCGGGCATTGGTTTCGTGCTACTCCTGACTGGTCCTGACAGCCTGCATGCCTGGCCGTGTTGACGCTCTGGCGGGCGCGCCATAGATAGAGGAGTGCGGGGCGCCGGCCGGATCGTTCTGCATTGAGTTAATGGCCGGGGGCGGGAAGGTCAATGTTTCAGAGAGGTTCGAGGGCACGATGAAATTGTCCACCAAGGGGCGCTATGCGATGGTGGCACTGGCCGATCTGGCTCTGCAGCCGGAGGGGCAATTGCTCTCGCTGACGGAAATCTCGCGCCGCCAGGACATCTCGCTGCCCTATCTGGAGCAGCTGTTCGTGAAGCTGCGCCGGGCCGGGCTGGTGGAGAGCGTGCGCGGACCGGGCGGGGGCTACCGGCTGGCGCGGCACTGCTCGGAGATCCGGGTGGCCGATGTGCTGGCGGCGGTGGACGAGAAAGTGGACGCGATGCACAAGGGAGCCGGGGCCTCGGGAGCGACGTCGGGCAGTCGGGCGCAGAGCCTGTCGAACCGGCTCTGGGAGGGGCTGAGCGCGCATGTCTATGTCTTTTTGCATCAGACGCGGCTTTCGGACGTGGTAAAGAACGAACTGGCCCCCTGCCCTGCGGTTCCGAACCTGTTTCAGGTGGTGGACGAGGATCAGGGAACGCCCCGGTGAGCTACCGGCCGGACCGGCACTGCCGGGCCGTGACGATCCGATATCCCCGCTGGCGATATCCGCCAGCGGCACGAATGGCGGAAGCGCGATGACGGACAGAAAGGTGAAGCTGAGCGGCTATCTCGACATGGACGAGGCACGGCTGGACGAAGTGCTGGCGGCCCTGCCCGAGCATATCCGCCTCAGCCGGGCCGAGCCGGGCTGCCTGGAATTCGACGCCCGGCCCGATCCCGAGCGCCCGAACCGGCTGCTGGTGGAGGAGCTGTTCGCCGACCGCGCCGAGCAATGCCCGAAAGTTGGTGATGGGGTGATTGGGTGGCATATCATGGCGGTGTTGACGCGCCGCGATTCTCAGAGAGAAAAGGATATGTCACATGAAA
>JALTZY010000260.1 GCA_027045905.1 Paracoccaceae bacterium | reverse complement strand
GTCGAGATATAGGCCGCGTAGAGCAGGCAGAAGGCAGCCCCCCAGGCCCGGCCCATATGCCACCTCAGCAGTACGAAGGGCGCCAGCATGAGCGAGGCGGCGAGCATCACCCAGATGTCGAAATAGAGCAGCCCCGGCTCCACCGGGATCGGCCCGAACAGGCTGGAGATGCCGATAATGGCGAGCAGGTTGAACATGTTGGAGCCGATGACATTGCCCAGCGCCACTTCGGCCTGCCGGCGATAGGCAGCCATGACGGTGGTGGCAAGCTCCGGCAGCGAGGTGCCGAGCGCCACCAGGGTCAGGCCGATGACGGTCTCGGAAATGCCCATATGGCGGGCGATGCTGGTCGATGCCTCGACCAGCAGGTTCGCCCCCAGCGGCAGGCCGACGAGACCCAGCACCAGGAAAAGGAGGATCTTCCACCAGGGCATGTCCGGGTCGGCGCCTTCGAGCTCCTCGATCAGGTCTTCTTCCGGCACCCCGTCCGCCTGCTCCGCTTCGGCCGCGCGCCCCCTGCGCCGGTGCGACCGGGCCTCGTGGAAGGCGGAGACCAGCATCATCCCCAGCCCGCCCAGCAGCACCAGCCCCTGGGGCCAGGCGATCACCCCGCCCATGGCCAGCCCGATGAACAGCAGGCTGGCCGCCAGCATGAAGATGTAGTTGCGCCGGGTTTCGCAGGTGCCGGTATCGAGTCCAGACAACAGCGCCGGCAGGCCCAGCACCAGCAGGATATTGGCAGTGTTGGAGCCGACCACATTGCCCATGGCCAGCCCCGGCACCCCGTCGAGAATCGCGCTGACCGAGATCAGCAGCTCCGGCGCCGAGGTGCCGAAGGCGACGATGGTCAGCGACACGATCAGCGCCGGCACCCCGAGGCGCAGCGAGGTATTGACCGCCCCGCGCACCAGTGCATCGCCTGCCATCAGCAGGATCACGAGCCCCAGAATCGCCAGTATCAGGTCCACGCTCATCCCCTCCTGCCGCTGCTGCCGCCGCCGCAATCGCAGGCGCTCCTGCCGATCCGGTAGCGCCCGCAGCGGGGGCATTTCATCGCTTGCAATCTCTGCCGGCCCGGATAGCGCAGGCGCCCGAAAATCGCCAGCACCGCCATGAAGGCCAGCAGGAGGAAGGCGCCCTTGACGATCATCAGAGGCCGAACCTCGCAAATTGCGCGCGCTCTTCGATCCGGCCGATGGCCGCATCCGCGACGCCCATGCCAAGGCGCGCGAGCAGCCCGCGCCTGGCGCCGAAACTCTGCAGCCGCACCTTGTCGCCGAAGCGCTCCTTGAGCACCGGGACCGGGTGGCCCACCGCATCGGCCAGCCCGACCTCCACCGCACGGGCACCCACCCAGACATCGCCGGCAAAGAGCTCCTGCGATTCGTCGAGCCTCTCGGCGCGGCGCGCGCGCACATGGGTCTTGAAGCTCTCGTGGATCTGCTCCTGGAGGGCCTCGAGGCGCTTCACATCCGCCGGACGCTCGGGCTGGAACGGGTCGAGCCAGCTTTTCGACCTGCCCGCCGTATGCACGCGCCGCTCGATCCCGTGGCGGGCGATGAACTCGTGGAAGCCGAAGCCCGCCGAGATCACCCCGATCGAGCCGACGACGGAGCTTTCATCGACAAGGATTTCGTCGCCCGCGCAGGCCAGCCAGTAGCCCCCCGAAGCGGCCACATCCTCGACAAAGGCGAGCACCGGAATGGCCTTTTCCTCCGCCAGCCGGCGGACGCGCGCGGCGATCAGGCTCGACTGCACCGGGCTGCCGCCGGGCGAGTTGATCAGCAGGGCTACGGCGACGGGCCTGCCCTTCGAGAATGCCTTTTCGAGCACCGGGGCGAGGCCCGCGTCATTGAGCTGGCCGCGCGCCCCGGAAGCAATCACCCCCGACAGGCGGATCACCGACACGCGCGGAGCGGATTTCACGAATGGGATCCAGCGTTTCATCCGCCCGATGTAGGGCGCAGATGCGACCGGGACAAGAGCGGGCGAGGATTTGTCCCCGCCTGTTGCACGCACCCCACGATACCGGGCTGCGGGCCTGCGCTGGGGGCGGGAGAGCGGGAGCAGGCCCGGGAGCATCGCTCCCGCGCTCGCCGCGGTGCATCTCGCCGTGGTGCATTCGGGGCCGGGGTCACGGCTCCCGTCTGCGGCTGTCCCGGCTGTTCCAGGGACGCTGCCCGGCGAGGCTGCGGGCCCGGACTTCCCGCGGCCAGCCCTCCTCCGGCGATCCCGGGTAAAAGGCCAGCGCCCCGCTTTGCGCCAGGTAGGCGCTGTCGATCACCCGGCAGCCCGGGGCGGACGGCCCCTCTCCCGCTCCCGACAGAATCACCAGCTCCGCCCCGGGCTGCCGGGTGATCGACAGCGCCTACCT
>JALTZY010000259.1 GCA_027045905.1 Paracoccaceae bacterium | reverse complement strand
TGAATGTGTGGTTTGTGCGACAATGCGAACCTTTCTTCAGAAGTTGTTGGGGCCCCGCTGCGTGGGTACATGGGGGGGGGGGGTAAATGGCGACAGTTGCTGCGCACCCATGGTTTTTCGAAAAGTTAGACTGTTAGGGGACCCAGCTTGACATCCTCTAAAAAGGCTTGCGCCGTCTTGCCCCGTTTTTGTGAATCGAATTCACATCAAATGTTATCGGGCAGGGAAGCCAAACTTTCAATTGTCATCCAGAAACGCTTTGTCAAATGATGTGGCTTTGACCAGCTTTCCAGCGGGTTTTTCAACAAGAGCATCCCGAATCTCGGCCAACAGTACAAGACCCCGGTCAAGGGCCAGAAACAAAACACCGGAGATCGCACTGGAAACACCCAGTGCCGCCCAAATCAACTGTTCCGCAGACAGACCCACCAATATGGCCAGCCCGCCTGCCAGAATTGCAATCACGCCAACTACATTCAAGATAAACATCCGCGCTCCTTAGCCGATTCTGTTTCCGATCAAATACACAGGAACAGGTTTTCATAATTTAGATCGTGGATATAGGTTGTCGAAGCATATTCAGCCCGTTTCCCAACCTTGCCACAAATCCGCTGAGCCTCAACCGCCGCCGCCTGCTTGTCTTGTTCTTGCGGCGTTGAAGTTCGGATCGTTACGCTGTTCCCGTTGAAGCCAACCGCCGCTGGTGGCGCGCACCCGGCCAGTGCGGCTGCGGGAATCAGGATCAGCAACGCGAATTTAGCTTGTACTGAACTCATCCAAAAAAACTCCGTCTTTAAGCACGTTGAAGCTGACACCAACGTTCCGGTCCAAGGTGCGGCAAGCGCTGGCATGGCGATATGTTACTTATAGTCCGTGGCAATATAGTCCTCAACCCCCTTTACCATGGCGCATGGCAAAGGTAGTACAGTCGGAGTTGATCGCAGTGTTCGCGGCCCGCATGCGCGAAGAGCGCTTGCGCCTCGGGTTTTCGCAGGAAGAACTGGCGCACAGGGCTGAACTTGACCGGACATACATCAGCGGATGTGAGCGTCGATTGCGGAATCCATCACTGATTTCGGTGGAACGGATCGCAGATGCTTTGGGCGTAGATGCATCGGAACTGTTGGCAAGAACGCCGAAATAGCGAACCATTTGCCACCAAGACTTCGGCCTCGGGTGAAGCCTCCGATTGAACGAAGGTTCGCTAGCCTCTACGATTGCAACTGACGCGTGTCACGCAGCCCAAAAAAAAATCCAAGTCGTTCTTGGTTGGGATATGTGAATTCACCGCGTATCGCGATCCTACGCCAACAAAAAAGGTACCGAGTGGATATGAAACCGCACATGGACTCAGCGCTGGAAACCCTCGCTGCCCACGGCGCAACGCCACAAGGCATCAAGGATGCTTTGACCTCCCCAAATGGCAGTCAATACGTGAAATGTGCCTTTCAGGTGAACCCGTTCGCCTATGGAAGCCGCCATTCCAAAGAAAACAGATTTGCGGACGAGGGCGAGTATAACGACGCCATGGTCAAGGCATGCCACGAGAATGGTGTACAGGTAGTTGCGCTTACCGACCATTTCCGTTTTGACGATTCCGAAAGCCTCAGAACGAAGTTGGAAGAATCCGGGATCACGGTTTTTCCCGGCTTCGAAGCAAATTCCGCTGAGGGTGTGCACATTCTTTGCCTCTTTCCTCCCGGAACATCCAGCACCGATATGAATGAAAATGTGGGTGCCTGCGATATTCGAAATCGCGACGATCCTTCACCTATCGCACGCAAAGGTTTCGAGGAAATACTCGAAGTTGTTCACGAGCGTGGCGGCATCACAATTTCGGCGCACGTGACCCAAAGCAGTGGCTTGCTGAAAGAACTCTCCGGTCAAACACGAATGAATGCATGGAAGTCACCATTGCATTTGGCGTCCGCTATCCCCGGACCACTTGGCGATGTGCCTGCGGAATACCGACAAATTTGCCTCAACAAAGACGATGCTTACAAAAGGGATCGGCCCGTTAGCTTTATCAACGCGTCTGACGTTTCAGCACCGGGGGATTTCGCGAAACCCGGCAATACGACCTTACTCAAGATGACAGAGGTCTCGATAGAAGGTTTGCGACAGGCCTTTCTCGATGGTGAAAGCCGGATCATGCTCAACTCTGACGAAGCACCATCCGAGTTCACGCGAGTTGTCGCCGTCGCTTGGGATGGGGGGCTACTCGATGGACAGTACGTTGCGCTGAATGCTGGATTGAATGTGATGATTGGTGGTCGCGGTGCCGGGAAATCCACAATCGTTGAAAGCCTCCGTTTCGCCTTCGACAAACCACCGCTGGGTGCGGATGCAGCGAAGAGTCATGAATCGATGATCAAGCATCTATTGGGGTCGCGTTCAGCGGTTTCGGTCTTGATATTTTCGCCAAGCCCGTCGCCCGGTTACTACCTGATTGAGCGCGCCTATAAACAGGAGGCCCGAGTTAGAAATCAGTCGGGTGAAATCGTGGCTGATCTGAAGCCCGGTGACATCATTTCTGACTTGGAGGTCTACGGCCAGCATGAGATTTCAGAGATCACGAGGCACAAAGGCCAGCTTGCCGAACTGCTCGGGCGTTTTGTCGGTACGGATAACGAAGCGACGGTCAGTAAGGACGGGATCAAGGAACGCTTCCGAGCCTCTCGAAAGAAAATCACCGACCTTGACGAAAAAATCACCGAATTGGACCTTGCTCTGGCCGCCCTGCCGGGGCTCAAGGAACAACTCAGGCGGTTCGAAGAGACCGAGCTTGCGACACGCCTGCAAGAACAGGCATCTGTCCAGTATGAACAACGAATACTCGACGACTTCTCCAACGCCATAAATGAATTTGAACGAACGGGAGACGCCTTAAAGCCGGACGGAGAATCCGCATCAACCGTTTTGCCCTCAGAAGAAGAGGTAAAACTACCGCACTGGGATGACTTGGCCAAAGTCCAAGCGATTGCGCAGGATATGCACGACGCCAAAGTGCAAGCGGCAGCGGTGCTGGCTAAAGCGGCTCAAAAGGCAACCGCCGATTTGGCTGCGATACGCTCTGAGTGGCAACCCAAAGCCGATGCTGTTGAGGCGACGTATAAATCGCTCAAGAAAGAACTGGAAGGTGATGGTTTCGATCCTGACGCTTACCTGACTGTGAAAAATCAGGTCGCAGTTCTTGAACCGAAGCAAGGGGAGAAGGATCAGGCCGTTTCGGAACTGGCGACCGAACAAAAGGCGCGACAGGGCATAGTCGATGAATGGGAAAAAGCTGACCGAAAAGCCTATCGTGACCTTGAGAAGGCCGCGAAGAAGGTCAGCAAAAAGCTAAAAGGAACTGTTCGGGCAAGTGTTCGCCCCAGTTCCGATTTGGGACCACTGGAACAGGTTTTGCGGGATGGAACTGAAGGGCAGATCAGTCAAGCCTTGGCGAAACTACAAGAGCTTGAGGACCTGCTACCCTCAAAACTTGCTGCGACGATCCGCAAGGGTGCTCAAGCGCTCAGCGAGGAGTTCGGCTTCACCGATGCATCAGCGCAGAAGATTGCCGCTGGCGGTGAAACACTGGCCTTGCTGGTAGAAGAAACGCGGATTCCGCCGGAGGCCGTTATTGAACTCAACGTCGGGCGAGACGGAACCGAGAACTGGAAGGAACTCGACCGCCTTTCCGCTGGGCAAAAGGCAACGGCAGTTCTGATGTTGTTGCTACTGGAGTCGGATGCACCCCTGATCATCGACCAACCCGAAGACGACCTCGACAACCAGTTCATAGCGGGGCACGTAGTCGAAAAAATGCGCGTTGCCAAAAAACACCGGCAGTTCCTGTTTTCAAGCCACAATCCGAATATCCCGGTTCTGGGTGATGCCGACCAGATTATCGGGCTCACGCCGGTGGTCGAGGAAGGTGTTGACCGCAGCAAGATAAAACAAGAGCTTTGCGGGTCCATCGATAAACCCGAAGTCCAGCAGTTGATAAAAGAACTGCTGGAAGGCGGAGAACAGGCATTCACGACACGCCGGGCCAAATACGGTTTCTGATAACCTCCTAGAGGCGAAAGAAAATCTGGCAAAGAACACAGAAAGGCAATTCTGAACGTGACGTTGTTCATGACAAAAGTCTGGGGTTGGGACTCGCCCGTTGGCCCCCTGCAATTCAGTACGAGCGGTTGGCGAGAGAACGCGCTGGGCCAACTTCAGCCGGGGGACAGGGTGGTATTGGTCGGCACCATGGGCGATCAAACACCGGATGACATGAAAGGCAGGCTGCTTGGCGTCATGGAACCCTCACGGGAGCCGGTCATGTCGCTGGACTTTGATGTTCGCGCTGGTCCCGGCGATTTTGTTGACGGCGAATACAAGTGGCCAATGGGGCTGATGAACCTGCGCGCATGGTCGCTGCCCGCGCGTCCAAAACTGGACGAAATTAGCGACCGGAAATTCAGCATGGATTCCGCGCAGGGCATTGTCCCACTGACAGAAGAGGAAGCCGCCCGAGTTGAGGCGCTGGATTGGCACGAGGAAGAGTTGCTTCAGCCCACTGCGCAGGCTCAGGAGCGGCTGGCCAAGAAGCATGGGGCGGTAAAGCGTGGTGCTCCGCCCCCTACCACGACGCGGAAGGGCGTCATGCACATGCGCCGCGCTCCGGCATACACTTACGCCATGAAGGTTGTAGGCGCGAAACACAGCGCTTTCAAGATTGGTTGGGCGTTCGATTTCAAACAACGGGCGAAGCACTTCAATCATGCGGCAATGCCGGGTCTGGGAGGTTTGGAATACAAACCGTTCCTGTTCCATCTTTGGGATACCGCGCGGCAGGCCTTCGCAATGGAACAGGCGCTGCTTTCGCGTCTTTCACCCCGGCTGCACCCTGACAATGGCGAGATTGTCCTAGGCCTGTCCGACGATGAACTGAAAACCCTGTGGATCGCGGCTATCAGCGGTAGGCTGTAGAAGGACCAGCACGAATGCCGAATCTCGTTTCTTCAGGGGCGAACTTATGAACGAAACTCCCGACACACCCTTGGACCGTGCCTTGATGCTAAAGAGTATGGCCGAGTCTGTTGCAACTGGCGGTGCTATCAACGAGGCGATCTACAAGAATCTCAGGGCCGATTTTATGAATGACCCCGACCTGAACCGCCTCGTGCCGCAGTTCGTCAGGACGAGTTTGGATCAGAAAGCGATTTGGGGTCACATGAGTGCCGTCCACTCAGGGCAAGGCGCATATGATGCCCGGCGCAAGCACATCCACGAAGCCTTCCAACCGCTCCTAGATCGACTCGCGGACATAGGAGCCCCGGCTGACGCCGGTGTGTCTGAGGCGCTAACCCGCTATGATGCTGAGGGCGTGAACGACGCTTGGCAGAAGGCTTTGGCGCGCCGCAAGTCAGACCCCGAAGGCGCAATCACATCCGCGCGCACGCTGCTGGAAGAGGTATGCAAGCACATTCTGGATGATGCAGGCATCCAGTACGAAGATAAATGGGACCTGCCCAAACTCTATTCAGAGACGGCTAAGCTGTTGAACCTCGCTCCGTCCCAGCACACGGAAGACACCTTCAAGCGAATCCTTGGCGGTTGCCAGACTGTTGTGGAAAACCTTGGCGGCCTGCGGAACAAGGTCAGCGACGCGCACGGGGGCGGGCGACGAAGGGTCCGCCCCGCTGAACGTCACGCAACTCTGGCCGTCAATCTCGCCGGATCAATGGCAACGTTCTTGATCGAGACGTGGGAAGGGCGAGCCACCGAGTGAGAAGCGATCAATGATCCGATGTTGAACGCGTCCAGAGATAACGTTGGTACTGTTCGCAAGCCATGTGCCTTTTTGTTCCGCCTCACGAATCGTCACATCCGAACGCGGCAGATTCAGGCCGGAGTCACCCCATTTGGAGTCACCCCTAAGTCACCCGTTTATGTGACAAAAGGTCGAAAGACGCCGAATGAATCAGCACATTGGCTGTCAAGCGGAATATTTTCGCGTAGCTAAACTTCCGTCAAGCGCTTGACTGGAAAGGGAAAAATTGGCTCCGGCGGCAGGGATCGAACCTGCGACCAATTGATTAACAGTCAACTGCTCTACCGCTGAGCTACGCCGGAACTGAGCCGGTATATAGCGAGAGCGATTTTGAAGGTCCAGAGGGTTTGTGCGGTAAATCGGCGATTTTTGTCATCGGGAGAGGCGAAAGGGCGATGCCGGATCAAGCGGACCTTCGACCGTGGCGAGACCGCGCTCATGGAGGTCGATCAGATGGGCGAAGACATTGCGCTCGGCCATTTTCATCAGTTCCGGCGGCGTGTCGGTATAGACCGCGCGGGTCAGAGATGCCAGCCGGGCCGGGCCGACGGCTTCGAGCGCCTGCAGGATCGCCGCCTCGCGCTGCTGGCGATGTGCGGTCAGCCAGGCGATTCGCGCGCCGGGATCTGTCACCGGAGCGCCATGGCCGGGCAGGTAGGCGCGGTCTTCACGCGCGGCCAGGCGGGCGCAGGAAGCCATGAACTGCGTGAGGTCCCCATCCGGGGGCGAAACCAGAGAACTCGCCCATCCCATCACATGGTCACCTGTAAAAACAATGCCCTGAAAGTCGAAGCTCATGTGATTTGACATATGGCCGGGGGTGTGCAGGGCGGTGATCTGCCAGCCATCGCCTTCGATGCGCTCCCCGTCCTCGAGCCGGATATCCGGGGCGAAGTCATGGTCCACCCCCTCGCCGCCGCCGCCAAGGCCGCGCGCCATGAGTTCGGCCATGACCGGGCTCTGTCCGTCGCACGCTCGACCAAAGGCCAGCACCTGGGCCCCGCTCGCCCGTGCCAGCGGGCGCGCGAGCGGCGAATGGTCCAGGTGGGCGTGGCTTACCAGGATATGGCTGATGCGCTCGCCGGGAGCGAGCGCGGCCAGCAGCGCCGCCATATGCGTCGGATCGTCCGGGCCGGGGTCGATCAGGGCAAGTCCGCCGCCGCGCCCGACCAGGTAGCTGTTGGTGCCCCAGAAGGTCATCGGCGAAGGGTTGGGGGCGATGATCCGCCGGATATTGTCCGTCAGCCAGGCTACCTGTCCGGCAGGCAGCGCCTCCGCTCCGGCCTTTTCGATCCCCTCCATCGCGCGATTGTCGCTGTCCATCGCTTCTCCTTCAGTCACCTTCGCCGCCGCCTTCGCGATACTGCCATAGTAGCACGCCGCAGCCCCCTGGCGAGCCCAAAGGCGACACGGCGGCGGTCCCGTATCGCTTCGGCCTTGCTTGACATGCCCGCCAAGCAGGGCCACCCTGCCCGGCGCGACATGCCGGCATTCCGCCCATTCCGCCCCGAAGCGCTGCGCGCAGGATCACCGGGGCGGTTGCGGGCCGAAGCGGGCACCGGGCACCGGTCACGGGACACCGGACATCAGGATCAGACGCCGGACATCAGGCACCAGGCATTCAGGCATCATGTTCTTCCGCTGGCTGAAAAGATACATGCCCCAGACGCTCTACGGCCGGGCGGCGCTGATCCTGCTCCTGCCCATGGTATCGGTGCAGCTGGTGGTATCGGTGATCTTCGTGCAGCGCCACTTCAACAGCATTACCGAGCAGATGACCGGCCTGCTGGCGCGGGAACTGGCCCATCTGGTCAGCCAGGTCAACGAGTCCGACAGTCCGGCCGCCGCCCGGGCCCGCCTGGAAGAACTGACCCCGGCCCTGCTGATCGACGCCGAACTGCCCTCCTACAGCCCGGTGAGCGACGCCAAGATCTGGAGCGATTTCACCGGCGCCCGGGTGATGCGCAGCCTCTATCGCCAGGTGCCCGGCCTGACCGGAGTCGATCTGCGCGGACCGCAGGGGCAGGCCAGCCGGGCGGTGCTGGCGATCGACACCCGCTGGGGGCCGATGCGGCTCGCTTTTTCGCGCAACCGCCTCTCGGCACGCAATCCCCACCAGCTCCTGGTCTACATGGTGTCGATCGGCATCATCATGACCGTGATCGCCTATCTATTCCTGCGCAACCAGCTGCGCCCGATCAAGCGCCTTGGCCGCGCCGCCGAAGCCTTCGGGCGCGGTCAGGTGATCGACTACCGGATTTCGGGCGCCACCGAGGTGCGTGCGGCGGGGCGGGCCTTTCTGGAGATGCGCGCGCGCATCCTCGCCCAGATCGAAAGCCGCACCATGATGCTCTCGGGCATCAGCCACGATCTGCGTACGCCGCTGACCCGCTTTCGCCTCGGCCTGTCGATGATCGAGGAAAGCGAGGAACGCGCCGCCCTCGAACAGGACGTCCAGGAGATGGAAAAGCTGGTGGATGCCTTTCTCGGCTTTGCCCGTGCCGAAGCGCGAAGCGACCGCGAGGAAGAACCCGCCGAACGCATCGACCCGGCCGCCTTTCTGCGCGAGGTGGTGGCCCGGGCCCGGCGGGGGGGGCAGGATGTCACCCTGGGCGCGCTGGCCGAGGCGCCCCCCGCATGGTTCAGGCCCATGGCCCTGGGCCGGGCGCTCGACAACCTGCTGTCCAACGCCGCCCGCCACGCCGACCACACCAGGGCCGGGCTCGAGCAGGGGCCGGGCTGGCTGGCCTTCGTGATCGAGGATGACGGCCCCGGTATCGCCGAGGCCGACCGCGAACAGGCGCTCAAGCCATTCGCCCGCCTCGACAGCGCCCGCAACCAGGACCGTGGCGCCGGGGTCGGGCTGGGGCTGGCCATCGCCGCCGATATCGCCCGCGCCCATGGCGGCACGCTCGAGCTCGGGCACTCGCGGGATCTGGGGGGGCTGCGCGTGGTACTGCGCCTTCCCGTCGGCACGAACGCTGCCGCATCCTGAATCGGCCGCTGCGCATTCCGTCTCTCCCCTTCTTTCCCTTTCCCTCGCCCCTCCTGCCTCCCGCGACCCCACGTCGCGCGAGGTTTGCTCTGGAATTCTCCGGGCCGGGGCGCTAGGCCAGCACAATGAGCAGCCCGACCCCTTCCGCGGCCCCGGCCAACGCGAAACGCAACGTCGCCATCCTGGTCCTGGCCCAGGCATTCCTCGGCGCGCAGATGCCGATCATCTTCACCATCGGCGGGCTGGCCGGGCAGTCGCTCGCAGGCAATCCCTGCCTGGCCACCCTGCCGATTTCGCTGATCGTCATGGGCACGATGATCTGGGCCACGCCGATGTCGGCGGTGATGCAGAAATACGGCCGGCGCGCGGGATTTCTGATCGGCGCCGCCGCCGGTGCGATCGGGGCGGCGATCGGGGCCTATGCGCTCCATATCGGTTCGTTCACGCTGTTTCTGGCCGGCTCCTTCGTCACCGGCCTCTACCAGTCCGCCCATGGCTTCTACCGCTTCGCCGCCGCCGACGCGGTGGATGCGGACTTCCGCCCCAAGGCGATCTCCTACGTCATGGCCGGCGGACTTGCCGCCGCCATCATCGGCCCGCAGCTGGTCAAGGTCACGGCGGATGCGCTGGTAGTGCCCTTCCTCGGCGCCTATCTCGCCGTCATCGCCATCAACGTTCTGGGCGCCGGCCTGTTTCTGGCCCTGGACATCCCGCCGCCGCCCGCAGAACCCGAAAACGGCACCGGCGGGCGCTCCAGGCTCGAATTGCTGAAGACCCCGGTCATCGCCGTCTCCATCATCACCGGCATGGTGTCTTACGCGCTGATGAATCTGGTCATGACCTCGACCCCGCTTGCGGTAGTGGGCTGCGGCTATGAGAAAAGCGACGCGGCCAATATCGTCTCGGCGCATGTGCTGGCGATGTTCGTCCCCTCATTCTTCACCGGCCATGTCATCGCCCGGTTCGGCGTGCGCAAGGTGATCGCCACCGGGCTCGCGATCCTGGCCGGAGCCGGAATCGTGGCGCTGAACGGAGTGGATCTCGGCAATTTCTACATCGCCTTGGTGCTGCTCGGGGTAGGGTGGAATTTCGGCTTCATCGGCGCCACCACCATGCTGGCCTCGACCTACGAACCCGAAGAACAGGGCCGCGTGCAGGGGCTCAACGACATGATCGTGTTCGGCGGGGTGACCATGGCTTCCTTCGCCTCGGGACTGCTGATGAACTGCTCGGGAGGCAATGCCCAGCAGGGCTGGAACGCGGTCAACCTAGCCATGATCCCGCTGCTGACACTTGCAGGCGCAGCACTGATCTGGCTCTGGCTGCGCCCCGAGGAGGAGTGAGGCGGCCTGGCCCGGGCCCGTTTTCGCAGAAAGCCGGCCCGCGCACGGCCCGGCCCCGGCAGCGCGCAACATTTGCGCAACATTATCACCTGATCCTACGGGACGCGTTTCGCGCGCCAGCCCCCGCGGCGCCCCTTCGCGGCGCTTGCGGGCGCGAGCCCGGCCCGCAGGACCGCATTCATAGGATGTTCCGGCGCGCCGGGCGCATATGCGTGCAGGAGCGCTGCGATCTGCTCTTCCGCAGGGGGGTCTTCTGGCGCGCTCAGCAGCCAGTCGAGAAAGATCGAACGGCATTCCTGCTCCCCGATCCCCTCGATCCGGTAGGCCTCGCGGATCAGCCCGCGGGGGTCATGCCTCTCGGCTCTCTCGCCCCTTTCAGCCCTTTCAGCCGCCGATGCCTCACTCATCGCAGCCTCCTTTCCGCTGCCGTTTCCGGCAGGCTTCCTTGTTGCGGCGTTACGGCACCGCGCGCGCGGCCGGGCAGCCGGGCATCCGGGCCTTGCGCATCATCGCGCCTGCGCCCCGTTCAGCGCTGCCTCGATCACCCGGGCCGCATCCGCGGACGCCTCTCGCAAAGCCTGCGCCAGTTCGCCCGGACTGTCAAATTCGGTCTCGCGCAGCAGGAAGCCTAGCCCGCCCCCGCCCAGATTTTCCTCGGCCACATCGCCGCCGGTCAGCAGCCTGGCACCGACCTGCAACCGCCAGAACAGCCCGGCCGCCCGCTCCAGCACCCGCGCCCCCTCTGCCGGGTACAGCCCCGCCTCCTGTCCGGCGGCGATCTGGGCAAGCGTGTCGCGCCGCTCGCCCCTGCCCCCTCCCAGCAGGTGCCCGGCCTGGGCCAGGAGCTCGATATCCTGCAGCCGCCCGGGCCCCAGCTTGGGCTCCAGTGCGCCGCCCTTACCCTTGGCCCCGGCGATGCGCGCGCGCATCTCGGCCACGTCGGCCAGCACCCGGGCCCTGTCGCGCCCCCCCGCTCC
>JALTZY010000258.1 GCA_027045905.1 Paracoccaceae bacterium | reverse complement strand
CGGCTGATCCTTTCATCTTTCTGCAAATACTCCCGCCGGAGGCATGAAATCTCATGGCCCAGACGCCTGAAGCCCCGCCCGAACCGCCAGAGGTGCCCGCCCCGGACGAGCACCTCTTCCCCTGCCCGCAATGCGGCGCCGATTTGCGCTTCGAGCCCGCAAGCGGCAGCATGGTCTGCGACTTCTGCGGCTATTCCAGCCCGGCCGAAACCGGCGACACGCCCGCCGAAACCGTCCGCGAGCGCGATTTCCGCGCCGCCCTCGAAGCCCGCCTGCCCGAGGCCGAAACCGTCGAGAGCCGCGACTGGTCCTGCCCCAATTGCGGCGCCCACATCACCATGGACGAGGCCACCCATGCCAGCGAGTGCCCCTTTTGCGCCACGCCCATCGTGCTCGACACCGGCAAGAGCCGGCGGATCAAGCCCCAGGGCGTCGTCCCCTTCGCGCTCGACGAACGCGCCGCGCGCAAGGCCATGACCGACTGGCTCGGCCGGCTCTGGTTCGCCCCGAACGGCCTTCGGGAATATGCCCGCAAGGGGCGCCGGATGCAGGGCATCTACGTGCCCTACTGGACCTACGATGCCGACACCCAAACCCGCTATACCGGCCAGCGGGGCGATGCCTATTACGTCACCCGCACCATTACCCGCGACGGCAAGACACAGACCATCCGCCAGCGCAAGATCCGCTGGCGCCCTGTATCGGGGCGGGTTGCGCGCTTTTTCGATGACGTGCTGGTGCTGGCCTCGCGCGCCCTGCCGAAGAAATACACCGACGCGCTCGCGCCCTGGCAGCTGGGCGACCTGCGCCCCTACCGGCCCGATTTTCTCGCCGGCTTCATGGCCGAAGCTTACACGGTCGGGCTCGAAGAGGGCTTCGCGCAAGCCCGCGCCCATATGGACGCGGTAATCCGCCGCGACATCCGCTTCGATATCGGCGGCGACGAGCAGCGCATTTCTTCGGTCGATACCACGATCCGCGACGTGACCTTCAAGCATATCCTGCTGCCGGTCTGGCTCGCCGCCTACAAATACCGCGGCAAGACCTACCGCTTCGTGGTCAACGGCCAGACCGGCAAGGTCCGGGGCGAACGGCCATATTCGGCCTGGAAGATCGCCCTCGCCGTCATTGTTGGGCTGATCGTCGCCGGCGGCATCGGCTATCTCGCCGCGAGCAACCGCTGAGCGCATCCGGCCTTCGCCAATGCCGCGCAGGCCGCTCCCGCCCCGCCGCGGACAGCCGCGGAAGCTCGCCTTTTCGCCTTCAGGCGTCCTGCCGGGCCCAGTCCCAGTACAATTCCCGCGCCCGGCGGGTCACCGGGCCGATCGGGTATTCGATATCCTCGAAGGCCGTGACCGGGGTGATCTTGGAGATATTGCCGGACATGAACACCTCGTCCGCGCCCTCGAAATCGGCAAAGCTCAGCGTGGTCTCCTCGACCTCGTGGCCATCGGCCCTGAGCAGCTTGATCACCCGCTGGCGGGTGATGCCGTTCAGAAAGGTGCCGTTCGGGACCGGGGTCTTCACCACCCCGTCCTTGACCATGAAGATGTTGGCGGTAGCGGTCTCGGCCACATTGCCCAGCGGGTCGGCCACCAGCGCATTGTCGAAGCCGCGCGCCTGGGCCTCGCGGATCATGCGGCCGTTATTGGGATAGAGGCAGGCGGCCTTGGCATTGACCGGCGCCATCGACAGCATCGGGCGCACGAACCGGGTCCGGCACAGGCGCTGGGCCGCATCGGCGGGCGCCATGGCGAGCTGTTCGAGGCTGAGCGCAAAGGCGGTGCTCTCGGGGTCCGGCACCACCACCCCGCGCCCGCCCTCTGTGGACCAGTACATCGGCCGGATATAGACCGCCGCGCCGGGCGCGAATTTCGCCAGCCCCTCATGGACCAGCGCCACCAGCGCCTCGGTGCTCATGGTCGGCTCCAGCCCCATCACCCGGGCCGAATCGTTCACCCGCGCCATGTGCGGCTCCAGGTCCGGCACCACCCCCTCGAAGGCCCGCGCCCCGTCAAACACCAGCGAGCCCAGCCAGGTGCCGTGATCGGCGCCGTTCATGATCGCCACGTCGCCCTGATGCCAGCCGTCCTTGAACCAGGTCCAGATCACCTCGCCTACAGCCATGTCTCTCCTCCTCGGGCTCAGGGGATCAGGATCGTCGATCCCGTGGTCGCGCGCGCTTCCAGGGCCCGGTGGGCCGCTGCCGCCTCGGCCAATGGATAGCGCTGATTGACCTCGACCTTCAACACCCCGTCGCCGATCAGGGCGAACAATTCCGCCGCTGCGCGGGTGAGCCAGGCGCGAGATGCGGTAAAATGGAAAAGAACCGGCCGCGTCAGCGTGTAGGACCCGGCCGCGAGGTCGGAAACCTGAAAGCCTGTGAC
>JALTZY010000257.1 GCA_027045905.1 Paracoccaceae bacterium | reverse complement strand
TCCGCGCCCCGACCCGCCACCAGCAGCATATGAGCGAGGCGCGGATGCACCGGCAGGCGGGCCATCGCCCGGCCGTGATCGGTGATCCGCCCGGCTGCATCGAGCGCCCCGAGCCGGGCCAGAAGCGCGCGGGCCTCGGCCAGAACGCCCGGATTGGGCGGGGTCAGAAAGGCAAGCCCCTGCCCGTCGCCTGCCCCCCATTGGGCAAGCTCCAGCGCCAGCGGGGCGAGGTCGGCGACCTCGATTTCAGCCGGGGGGAAGGGCGCGAGCGCCCCTTCCTGCCCGCGCGTCCAGAGCCGGTAGCACAGCCCCGGCGCCACCCGCCCGGCGCGCCCGCGCCGCTGCTCGGCCTCGGCTTTCGAGACCTTTTCGGTCACCAACCGGGCCATGCCGTTTGCCGGGTCGAACCGCGCCCGGCGCGCAAGCCCCGCATCCACCACCACCCGCACCCCGGGGATGGTCAGCGAGGTCTCGGCAATCGCGGTGGCCAGCACTACCCGCCGCCGGCCCGGCGCGGCGGGGCGCAGGGCGGCGCGCTGGGCCTTGAAGTCGAGCGCGCCGTAGAGCGGCAGGGCCTCTGTGCTCTCGAGCAGGGCGGGAGCGAGGGCGGCGAGGCTGCGGCGTATCTCGCCTTCGCCGGGCAGGAATACGAGCACGTCGCCTTCGCTCTCGCCCAGCGCGGCGTGCACGGTCTCGGCCACCAGCGCTTCCAGCCGGGCGCGCTTGCCCAGCGGGCGCTCGAGCCAGCGGGTCTCGACCGCGAAGCTGCGCCCTTCGGAGACCACCACCGGCGCGTCATCCATCAGTGCCGCCACCGGCTGGGCGTCGAGCGTCGCCGACATCACCAGCAGGCGCAGGTCTTCGCGCAGCGCCCCGCGCGCCTCCCAGCAGAGCGCCAGGCCGAGGTCCGCGTTGAGGGAGCGTTCGTGAAACTCGTCGAAAATCACCGTGCCCACGCCTTCCAGCGAAGGATCGCTCTGCAACATGCGGGTGAGGATCCCCTCGGTCACCACCTCGATCCGCGTCGCCCGGCTCACCCGCGCTTCGCCCCGGATCCGGTAGCCGACCCGCTCGCCCACTGCTTCGCCCAAGCTCTCGGCCATGCGCGCGGCGGCGGCGCGCGCGGCCAGACGGCGCGGCTCGAGCATGACGATCCGGCCCGCCCCGGCAAGCCCCGCCTCCAGCAGCGCCAGCGGCACCCGGGTGGTCTTGCCGGCACCGGGCGGGGCCATGAGCACCGCGCGCCCCTCGGCGGCAAGCGCGTCGCAGAGCTCGGGCAGCACGGAGTTGATCGGCAAGGCGTCTGGCGTGGTCATGGCGCGTTTATCGGGCAGTCTGGCCCAATTGGCCAGAGGCGGCTGGACAAGGCGCAGCTTTGCGGCCATGAAACCGCAGGGCAGAAAGGGGCCGTGAGTGATGGATATCGAAGCGCTGAGCCGCCGAATACTTGCCGGGGAGCGCCGGGCGCTGGCCCGGGCCATCACCCTCGTGGAAAGCGCGCGCCCGGACCATCGCGCCGCGGCCGAGGCGCTGCTCGCGCGCCTTGCCGGGGCCGGGCGCGAGGCGCTCAGGATCGGCCTTTCGGGCACGCCGGGGGTGGGCAAATCCACCTTTATCGAGGCGCTGGGCCTGCACCTGATCGGCCGGGGAAGCCGGGTGGCGGTGCTGGCGGTGGACCCTTCCTCGGCCCGCTCCGGCGGCTCCATTCTGGGCGACAAGACCCGCATGGGCCGGCTTGCGCGCGAGGAAAAGGCCTTCATCCGCCCCTCGCCCGCCGGCAGCCAGCTTGGCGGCGTCGCCCGGCGCACCCGCGATGCGGTGGCGCTGTGCGAGGCGGCGGGCTTTGACGTGGTGATCGTCGAGACCGTGGGCGTGGGGCAATCGGAAACCGCGGTGGCTCAGATGACCGACCTGTTCCTGCTGCTGCTGGCCCCTGCCGGGGGCGACGAGCTTCAGGGCGTCAAGCGCGGGATCATGGAGATCGCCGACATGATCCTGGTCAACAAGGCCGATGGCGAACTCAAAGCCGCGGCCGAGCGCACCCGCACCGATTATGCCAGCGCGCTGATGCTGATGCGCCGGCGGCCGCAGGATCCGGAGGGCTATCCGCTGGCGCTCTCTGTCTCGGCACTCACCGGGGCGGGGCTCGAAGAGGCGGTGGAGCGCATGGAGGCGCTGGCCGAATGGCGCCGGGCGCATGGCTTCTGGCAGGCGCGGCGCGAGCAGCAGGCGCGCCACTGGTTCGAGGAAGAGCTGCGCACCGGGCTGGCGGCGCTGCTGGAAGCGCCGGAAATCGCGGCCGAGATCGAGCGCCTCGGCGCGGCGGTGGCACGCGGCGAGCGCCCGGCCAGCGCCGCGGCGCGCGCGGCGCGGACGCGGCTTGAGGTGGAG
>JALTZY010000256.1 GCA_027045905.1 Paracoccaceae bacterium | reverse complement strand
GAGCGCGCCCTTGAGCGCGGGGTCAATTGCATCGACACCGCCGAGATGTATCCGGTGAACCCGATCTCGGCCGAGACCGTGGGGCGCTCGGAAGAGATCATCGGTCAGTGGTTTGCCGCCAATCCTTTGCGACGCGCCGAGGTGGTTCTGGCGACCAAGGTCACCGGCCCCAATGGCGGCTGGCTGCGCGAGGGGCGCGGCTTTGACGGTCAGGTGGTGCGCGATGTGGCCGAGGCCGCGCTCCGGCGACTGAGGACCGGCTATATCGACATCTTCCAGCTGCACTGGCCCGAGCGCGGCTCCTACCATTTCCGCCAGAACTGGGATTACGACCCGTCCGGGCAGGACCGCGCCGCGACCCTCGCCCATATGCGCGAGGTGCTCGAAGTGCTGGGCGAACTCAGGCGCGAGGGCAAGATCCGCCATTTCGGCCTTTCCAACGAGACCGCCTGGGGGGTGATGAACTGGCTGATGCTCGCGCGCGAGACGGGCGCGCCCGAGGTGGCGACGCTGCAGAACGAATACTCGCTCCTGTGCCGGCTCGCCGATACCGACATTGCCGAGCTTTGCGCCAATGAGGGAGTGCGGGTGATGTCCTATTCGCCGCTCGCCACGGGGCTCCTGACCGGCAAGTATCAGGGGGGTGCTCTGCCCGCGGGCTCGCGGCGCGAGGTCAACAGGGATCTCGGCGGGCGTCTTACCGAGCGCGCGCTTGAGGCAACGCAGGCCTATCTGGACATCGCCGCGCGTCACGGGCTCGACCCGGTGCACATGGCGCTCGCCTGGCAGCGCACGCGGCCCTTTATCGGTACGGCGATCTTCGGCGCGTCAAGCATGGCGCAGCTGGAGCGGGTGCTGGATTCGGCGGAGGTGACGCTTTCGGACGAGGTGCTGGGCGAGATCAATGCCGCGCACCGGGCGCATCCGCTGCCTTACTGATCCCTTCGCCCCGGGTTCCTTCCCGCCCGCCGGTTTCTTCCGGCGGTGCAGGGCGGCAGATGCGATCTTTCGCGGAAAGATCGCGCCGCGGGCCGGCCGGCAGTCGCAGGGGGAGGCAGTTCGGGCTTTGCAACGCCCGCGCGCTGGCGTAAGAGGCGCCCATGCAGAGCTTTTCCTTCAGCCTGACCGCCCGCGACGGCAAGGCGCGCGCCGGCCTGATCAAGACCCCGCGCGGCGAGATCCGCACCCCTGCCTTCATGCCGGTGGGCACGGCCGCCACGGTCAAGGCGATGCTGCCCGAGAGCGTGGCCGCGACCGGGGCCGACATCCTGCTGGGCAATACCTATCACCTGATGCTGCGGCCGGGCGCCGAGCGCATCGCCCGGCTCGGCGGCCTGCACAGATTCATGAACTGGGACGGGCCGATCCTCACCGATTCGGGGGGCTTTCAGGTGATGAGCCTTGCCGGGCTGCGCAAGCTTGGCGAGGAGGGCGTGACCTTCAGGAGCCATATCGACGGCGCGCGCCACATGCTCAGCCCCGAGCGCAGCATGGAGATCCAGCGCCTGCTCGGCAGCGATATCGTCATGTGTTTCGACGAATGTCCCGCCCTGCCGGCGGACGAGGCCGAGGTGGCGCGTGCCATGCGCCTTTCGATGCGCTGGGCGGCGCGCTCGAAAGAAGCCTTCGGCGAGCGGCCGGGGCATGCGCTTTTCGGCATCCAGCAGGGTGGCGTCACGCGTGAGCTTCGCGCCGAAAGTGCCGAGAAACTCAGGGAAATCGGCTTTGACGGCTATGCGATCGGCGGCCTTGCGGTGGGCGAGGGGCAGGAGGCGATGTTCGGCGTGCTCGACCATGCGCCCGACATGCTGCCCGCGGAGAAGCCGCGCTACCTGATGGGGGTGGGCAAGCCCGATGACATCGTGGGCGCGGTGAAGCGCGGCATCGACATGATGGATTGCGTGCTGCCGAGCCGCTCCGGGCGCACCGGGCAGGCCTTTACCCGGCGCGGCGTGGTCAATATCAAGAATGCCCGCCATGCGGAAGACCCGCGCCCGCTCGACGAATCCTGCACCTGCCCCGCCTGCCGGGGCTACAGCCGCGCCTATCTGCACCATGTGTTTCGCGCCCGCGAGATCATCTCCTCGATGTTGCTCACATGGCACAATCTGCATTATTATCAGCAGCTCATGGCCGAGATGCGCGCGGCCATCGCCGCCGGGCGGTTCGAAGCCTGGGAGGCCGAGTTCCACGCCACCCGCGCGCTGGGCGATATCGAGCCGCTGTGAGCCCCGGCAACAGGCTGTTTTCCGGACGTTTCTTTGTAAATCCCCGTTAATCATGTTACAGGGGAGCGGGACGGGTGGGACAGCGAGGATGCCATGGGGCATGGTTTCGATCTGCACAGGGGCACGCCCCCCTCCGCGCCCGGCTGGCCGGGGGCGGAGGGGGGC
>JALTZY010000255.1 GCA_027045905.1 Paracoccaceae bacterium | reverse complement strand
CGATATCGCTCCGCCCACGCCTCAACCCTCCATCTCGTGGATGGAGACAGTGAATCAGAAAAAGAATCAGAAAAATCCGCGATTGAAATCCCTGATGCGATTCAGACAGAAATCATCTCGCTCTAGCCGTCGAAATCCACCTCCTGTACCAGCCTCAGCGCCGCCGGCCGCTGGCGGGCGATTTCGGTGAGGTCGATATCGTCCGGGGTGAAGCTGCCCCATCCTGCGACCAGTTCCGAAGGCCGGCTGCCCGGTGCCACGGGGTATTCGTAATTCACCTCGGCATAGATCTCCTGAGCTTCGGGGGAGGCGAGGAATTCCATCAGCCGGATTGCCGCTTCGCGGTTCGGTGCATGGGCGGCGAGCGCCATGCCGGAGATGTTCATGTGGGTTCCTGCGCCCTCGAAGGTCGGGAAGACCACGTTCACACTCTCGGCCCATTCGCGCTGCTCCGGGTTTTCCAGCATCTTGCCCATGTAATAGGTATTGCCCAGGGCGATGTCGCACTGGCCGGCCCAGACCGCCTTGACCTGGGCGCGATCGTTGCCCTGGGGCTTGCGGGCGAGGTTGGCCTTTAGCCCTTCGAGCCAGGCGCGGGTCGCGGTCTCGCCGTGATGAGCGATATGGGCGGCAACCAGCGCCAGCGTATAGGGGTGGGTGCCGGAGCGGGTGCAGATGCGCCCGCGCCATTTCGGATCGGCGAGGTCCTCGTAGGTGGTGACTTCGCCCGGCGCCACCGCCTCCTTCGAGGCGAATACCACCCGCGCGCGGCTGGTAAGGGCGAACCAGCGGCCCTTCGGGTCACGATAGGCGGCGGGGATATTGGCGCTGAGCGTATCCGACTGCACCGGCTGGGTCACGCCGGCCTCCACCGCGCCGTTGAGCCGGGCGATATCGGTGGTGAGGATCACGTCCGCGGGCGAGCGCGCGCCTTCGGCGGCGAGGCGCTCGATCATGCCCTTGTTGAGAAAGGCGATATTGACCGTGATGCCGGTCTCTTCGCTGAAGGCGTCCATCAGCGGCCGGATCAACTCGGGCTGGCGGTAGGAATAGACATTGACCTCCCCGGCCAGCGCCTCGGCGGTCGGGAGGGTGGCGGTCGTGGCGGCGGCCAGCGCGAAGGCGAGAAAGGGGGTGCGTTTCATCTTGGGTATCTCCTTGGCTGTCGGGGAGATTAAACCCGAGAAAAATACTCAGGTCAATACCGAACCGAAACGCTCAGGATTGATCCGTCCCCCGCTCCCGCGCCTTCTCGGCCTCCCAGAGCGCATCCAGCTTCGCCAGCCCGGCCTCTTCGGGAGCGATCCCCTCATTGGCAAGTTCGCGCTCCACCCCCTTGAAACGGCGCTCGAATTTCCGATTGGCACCGCGCAGGGCCGCTTCCGGGTCCACGCCGAGGTGGCGCGCCAGATTGGCCAGCACGAACAAGAGGTCGCCCATTTCCTCTTCCACCTCCTGCTGCGTCAATCGCACGCGTGCCTCGGCCAGTTCGCGCGCCTCTTCGGTCACCTTGTCGAGCACCGGGGCGATGTCGGGCCAGTCGAATCCGACCCGCGCGGCGCGCTTTTGCAGCTTGACCGCGCGCAGGAGCGCCGGCAGGCCCAGCGCCACCCCGTCGAGCGTGCCGGCGGCCGCGCCGCGTTCCTTCTGCTTGATCGCCTCCCAGTCGCGCACCTGTTGTTCGGCGGTTTTTTCGCGCGATTCGCTGCCGAATATATGCGGATGGCGGGCGATCATCTTGTTGGAGATGTTGCGAACGATTCTGTCGAAATCAAACAGCTCCGCCTCGCGCCCCATCTCAGCGTAAAAGACAACCTGAAAGAGCAGATCGCCCAGCTCGCCCTCGAGCTCGCCCCAGGCCCTGCGCTCGATGGCGTCGGCCACCTCGTAGGCCTCTTCGATCGTATAGGGCGCGATGGAGGCGAAATCCTGCTCGATATCCCAGGGGCAGCCGGTCTCGGGGTCGCGCAGGCGGCGCATGATTTCGAGCAGGCGGTCGATCCCCTCCTTTTGATCAAATATCGGGTCATGGGGTGGATTTGCCATTGCGTGCGCGCCTTTTTTCGGGTCCTTTCGCCGCATAGCACATAGCAAGCAAGGCACGGGAGGAAAACATGGCCGTCATCAACAGGATTGCCGATTTTGCCGAGGACATGAAGACCTGGCGGCGCTGGATTCATGCCCATCCGGAGCTGCAGCTCGAATGTCACGAGACCGCCGCTTATGTGGTCGAGCGGCTGCGTGAATTCGGGATCGACGAGATCCATGAGGGGATCGGCGTTTCCGGCGTGGTGGCGATCATCGAGGGGCAGGGTCCGGGGCCGACGATCGGCCTGCGCGCCGACATGGACGCGCTGCCGATGGAGGAGATGACCGGGCTTGACTATGCCTCGACCGTGCCGGGGCGGATGCATGCCTGCGGCCATGACGGGCATACGGCGATGCTGCTGGGGGCTGCGCGCTATCTCGCCGAGACGCGGCGCTTCCGGGGCCGGGTTGCGCTGATCTTCCAGCCGGCCGAAGAGGGGGGCGGCGGTGCCAAGATGATGTGTGACGAAGGGCTGATGGAGCGCTTTGACATCAGCGAGGTCTATGGCATCCACAACATGCCCGATCACGAGGAGGGCGCCTTCTTCATGGCGCCGGGGCCGGTGATGGCGGCAGTGGATACGTTTCACATCCATATCAAGGGCAAGGGCGGCCACGGCGCCTTTCCGCAGGAGACGCGCGACCCGCTGATCGCCGCCACTTCGCTGGTGCAGGCGCTGCAGACCATCGTCAGCCGCAACCACACGGCGACCGAGGATCTGGTGGTGTCGGTGACGCAGATCCATGCGGGTAGCGCCGATAACATCATCCCCGACACCGCCTTTGTCGGCGGCACCGTGCGCACCTTCAACCCCGAGGTGCAGGACATGGTGGAAGAGCGCATGCGGGCGATCGTTGCCGGGCAGATGGCGGCATTCGGCTGTGAGGCGGAGCTTTCTTACGAGCGCGGCTATCCGGCCACGGTGAACGATCCGGAGAAGGTCGAGGAAGCGGCCAAAGCGGCGCGCGACGTGGTGGGAGATGCGCGGGTGGTGACCGACAAGCGGCGCGAGATGGGGGCCGAGGATTTCTCCTACATGCTCGAGAAGCGCCCGGGGGCCTATCTGTTTCTCGGCGCCGGCGACGGGCCGATGGTGCATCACCCGAAATACGATTTCAACGATAGGGTGGCGCCGATCGGGGCGAGCTTCTTTGCCCGCCTCGTTGAGATGCGCCAGCCGCTCGAGGGCGCGGGGGCGGAGGGCTGAGCATGGCGCTGGAAGACGCGGCAAGGGAGGTGGACACGGCGATCACCCGCAAGAGCTACAAGGGCGTGTCGGTGGAAAATACCTTTGGCGGCATCCCGTCCTTTCTGCGCCGCACCTATACCAAGGAGCTTGCCGGAGTCGATTTCGCCGTCACCGGCATCCCCTTCGATCAGGCGGTCACCAACCGCCCCGGCGCGCGCCTCGGCCCGCGCGCGATCCGCGAGGCGAGCGCGCTGCAGAGCCCGGATGCGCCCTATGGCTGGGGCTTTGACGTGATGAGCGAATTCGCCATTGCCGATTACGGCGATCTCGCCTTTGACTATGCGCATGTGGACCGCTTCCCGGCCGCGCTCGAGGCGCATATTGCCGGGATCCTCGATCAGGGCGCGGGCTGCCTCAGCCTTGGCGGCGATCATTACATCACCTTCCCGATCCTGCGCGCCCATGTGGCCAAGCACGGGCCGCTCAGCCTCTTGCAATTCGACGCCCATACCGACACCTGGCCCGATGACGACCTCAGCCGCGTCGATCACGGCACCATGTTCTACAAGGCGGTGAAGGGAGGGCTGGTGGACCCGGAACATTCGGTGCAGGTCGGCATCCGCACCACCAATGAGGATACGCTCGGGGTCAATATCATCGACGCGCGCGAGGTGCACGAGATCGGCCCGGCGGCGGTGGCAGAGCGGGTGCGGGAGATACTGGGCGCGCGCAAGACCTACCTCACCTTCGATATCGACTGTCTCGATCCGGCCTTTGCGCCGGGCACCGGTACGCCGGTCTGGGGCGGGCTCGCCTCCTGGCAGGCGGCGCGCATCCTGCGTGACATTGCCGGGCTGAACGTGATCGGCGGCGATGTGGTCGAGGTCAGCCCGCCTTATGACACGAGCGGGGCCACGGCGATTGCGGGTGCGCATGTGGCGGTGGAAATCCTCTGCCTGATGGCCTGGAACCGGCGGTGAGGGGGGCGATTTTTCGCAGAAAATCGCGCCTACGGCGGGAGTATTTGTGGAAAGATGAAAGGGGTCGGTCCTGATCTGCGCGGGGCCTTGTGGGGGCGAGGTCGAGCCATGAGGTCAGGCAGCTTTCGCCGGTTTCGCGCCAGATCGGCACGTTCAGGCTCATTTCGCAGCGCGCCATGAAGGCGCGGCCGTCCACATAGAGGCAGATCGTCTGGCCGAGCTCGACCCGTCCGCCGCTCCGGTCGGTACAGTAGCAGTCGATCACCTTGCCGTCGGGCAGCACGATATCGGCATGGAGGGGGCCGGCACACAGGGCGAGCATGTACCACAGGCGTTTCATGGGCGCAGTATAGCACGCTTGCGCCCCTTGACCAAACCGGCCCGATGGGGGACAGGTGCCCCATGGTACCTTTGGACAAACTTGAGGCGATCACCCGGCGGTTCGAGTTTCTCGAAGCGCGCATGGGCGAGGGGCTTTCGGGCGAGGAATTCGCCGCCGTCGGGCGCGAATATGCCGAACTGAAGCCGGTGGTCGAGGAGATCGCCGCCTATCGGGGGCTGCTCGCGGAGATCGCGGGCGCCGAGGCGATGCTGGGCGATCCCGAGATGCGCGACCTGGCCGAGGCGGAGCTGGTCGAGCTGCGCGCGCGTCTGGAGGAGGCCGAGCGGTCGGTGCGATTGGCACTTTTGCCGCGCGATGCGGCCGATGCGCGTCCGGCGATGATCGAGATCCGCCCCGGCACCGGCGGCGAGGAGGCGGCGCTCTTTGCCGGCGATCTGTTGCGCATGTATCAGCGCTATGCCGAGGCGCGCGGCTGGAAGTTCGAGATCATCGAGGCGCAGGCGAGCGAGCTTGGCGGGATCCGCGAGGTGGTGGCGCATGTGAAGGGCGAGGGGGTCTTTGCCCGGCTCAAATACGAAAGCGGCGTGCATCGGGTGCAGCGGGTGCCCGAGACGGAGTCCGGCGGGCGGATCCACACGTCGGCCGCGACCGTCGCGGTGCTGCCCGAGGCCGAGGATGTGGATATACGGATCGACCCGGGCGACATCCGCATCGACACGATGCGCGCTTCCGGGGCCGGGGGGCAGCATGTGAACACCACCGATTCGGCGGTGCGCATTACCCATCTGCCCACCGGAATCGTGGTGACTTCGAGCGAGAAGAGCCAGCATCGCAACCGCGAGATCGCCATGCAGGTGCTCAAGGCGCGGCTCTATGATCTGGAGCGCCAGAAGGCGGATGCCGAGCGCGCCGCCGATCGCAAGGCGCAGGTGGGCTCGGGCGACCGCTCCGAGCGCATCCGCACCTACAATTTTCCGCAAGGTCGCGTGACCGACCACCGCATCGGCCTCACGCTCTACCGGCTCGCCGAGGTGATGACGGGCGATCTGGACGAGATCATCGACGCGCTGATTGCCGAGACCCAGGCGCGCCAGCTGGCCGAGATGGAATGAGCCGGACCCTGCGCGAGGTGCTGGCCGAGGGCGCGCGGGCGCTGGCGGCGGCCGGCGTTGCGGGTGCGGCGCGCGATGCGCGGCGGCTGCTCGCCGGTGTGCTGGGGCTGGAGGCGGGGCGGTTCGCGCTTGAGCCGGAGCGGGTGCTGGGAGCGGGCGAGGCGGCGCGCTTCGAGGCCGCCATTGCCGCGCGCGCCGTGGGCAAGCCCGTGAGCCGCATTCTCGGGCGGCGCGCCTTCTGGGGGCGCGATTTCTGCATCACCCCGGATGTGCTCGACCCGCGCCCGGAGACTGAGACCCTGATCGAGGCGGCGCTGGCGCTGGGTCAGGTGGGGCGGCTGCTCGACCTTGGCACCGGCAGCGGCATTATCGCGGTGACGCTGCTGGCCGAGTGGCCCGAGGCCCGGGCGCTGGCCACCGATATTTCGCCCGCCTGCCTCGAAGTGGCCGCCGAAAATGCGGCGCGCCACGGGGTCGGCGCGCGGCTTGCGCTGCAGCGGGCGGACTGGCTTGCCGGGCTCAAGGGGCGCTTCGAGATGATCGTCTCCAACCCGCCCTATATCCGCGCCGATGAAATGGCCGGGCTTGCCTGCGAGGTGCGCGATTACGACCCGACGCTTGCGCTCAGCCCCGGCGGCGACGGACTTGACGCCTATCGGGCGATTGCCGCCGGACTTGGCGCGCATCTGGCCCCGGGCGGCCATGTGCTGCTGGAAATCGGCCCCGAACAGGGTGCCGAAGTGGCCGCGCTTCTGGTCCGCGCGGGGCTCGAGCGCATCCGCATCCTGCCCGATCTCGATGGTCGCGACCGGGTGGTGCTGGGCAAAATGCCGGGCTGAAGGCTCCAAAGCGATGTAAACCTGCCATATTCCGGGCAAATTTTCGCGGTTCGGCGAATTTTCGGTAATTTTTGCTTGTCTCGGCCTCCGTCGCATGCTTACTCCTCATCAGCGGTGGGAGAAGTCTTGCAGACCACGCCGCGGCAAACCCAAAAGTCTGATACGGGAATTTCGAGCGGCGCCGGGCGCCACAGATCAGACCAAGCCACAGGCTGAAACAAGGTTCAGATGAGATCAAGCAAATCACGTTCGCGCGGCAAGTCGAACCGCAATCGCAATCCGGGCAACAACCTGAACCGGGTCTTCGATTCCTCGGGCCCCGAGGGCAAGGTGCGCGGCACCCCGCAGCAGATCATCGACAAATACACCCAGCTCGCCCGTGATGCGGCGCTGGCCAATGACCGGGTGGCGGCAGAAAACTTCCTGCAGCATGCCGAGCATTACACGCGCCTTTTGGGCGAAGCCCAGCGCCAGGTGGAGGCCCGCCGGGCCCAGGCCGAGCAGGCCAACCGGGAACGCCAGCAGCGCGAACGCGAAGAGCGCGAGGCACGCCTGGCCCGTCAGGAAGCCGAGGCCGCCGCGGCGGCGAGCGACCTTGCCGAAATGCCCCGGGCGGATGCCGGCGGCCTGGCCGAGGCACCGCAGGAGAGCGGCGACAGCGGATTGGTCGAAACCCCGGAAAGCAAGCCTAGGCGTACGCCGCGCATTCGCAAGCCGAGGGTGCGGGCGGTGAGCAAGGGCGAGGACGACAAGGCAAAGACCGGGGCCGGGGCCAAGCCATCCGGCGACGGGCCGACGGCGCCCGAGGCGGCGGAGTAGATCGGTTCGGGGGCGGCTTTCTGAGAAAATCGCGCTTGACCGGGGATGCTCCGCCGGCCGGCAAGGGCGGTCGCGAGGGCCGCGGCGGGCGGCAGCAGGGAGCCGGCGGGATCGGGGCGCGAGCTTCGGGGCCTGTTACTCGGGGGGCTGTTACTCGTCCGGTCTGATCAGGCCGAGCCCGCTCAGATAGATGGCGATGCCGCTTTCGAGTAGGTCTTCGGGGGCAAAGGGGCTTTTGGTCCCGGGGGATCCGCGGGCGAAGAGTTCGACCACGCCGTGGCTCAGCGCCCAGATATGGGCCGACACCATGGAGGCGGGAGGGCGCCTTTGCGGCGGGATGCGGGCCGAGAGGTCGCTTGCCGCGCGCTCCAGCACCCCGAGGGCGCGCCCGGCGGCGGCGGCCAGTTCGGGAGAGTGATTGAGAGAGATGCCGCTTTCGAACATCGCCACATAATGGCCGGGAAATTCGCGCGCGAAGGCGAGATAGGCGCGTCCGGCGGCCTCGAGAGCGGCAAGTGCCGAGGCCTGCTTGCGGGCATGGGCGTGTTCGAGCATCTCGGCAAAGATCCCGTAGCCCTGCAGGGCGGCTTCGGCGATCAGCTCCTCGCGGCCGCGAAAGTGGCGATAGACCGCGGCCGGGGTGACGCCGGTCTGCTTGGCGGCCTCCGAGAGGGTGAAGCCGGTGGGGCCCTTTTCCTCGATCAGCTTCAGCGCCGTCTCGACCAGGGCCTGGCGCAGATTGCCGTGGTGGTAGCCGCGCTTGGCCATGTCAGCTTTCGCCGCCTTGCCAGATTCCGGGGTCGGCGCAGATCTTCGGATCCGGGGCGCGGGCTGCCTCGCTATCCTTGCCGGCATAATCGAGGCGCGAAAGCACGGCGCGGATGGCGGCGATGCGGGCGCGGCGCTTGTCGTCGCTGCGGATCACCGTCCAGGGGGTGCGGGGGCGATGGCTGCGTTCGAATGTCTCGGCAATCGCCGCGCTGTAGGCGTCCCAGCGCTTGAGCCCTTCCACGTCGATCCGCGAGAGCTTCCACTGCTTGAGCGGGTCGCTTTCGCGGGCGAGGAAGCGGCGCAGCTGCTCGGCGCGTCCGACATTGAGCCAGAGCTTGACCAGGGTGATGCCCTCGTCCACCAGCATGTCCTCGAATTCGGGCAATTGGCGGAAGAAGGTCGCGCGCTGCGCGTCGGTGCAAAAGCCGAACACCTTTTCCACCACGCCGCGATTATACCAGGAGCGGTCGAACAGCACGATATCGCCGGCCGAGGGCAGGTGGCGCACATAGCGCTGGAAATACCACTCGCCTGATTCGCGCTCGGTGGGCTTGGAGAGCGCCACCACGTGCGCAACCCGTGGATTAAGATTCTCCCGGAACCTCTTGATCGTGCCGCCTTTTCCGGCCGCATCCCGCCCCTCGAACACCACCACGAGGCGCTTGCCCGTGGCCTTGACATCGGCCTGCAGGCGCACGAGCTGGCGCTGGAGCGCGGCCATTTCGGCCTTATATACGGCGCGCTTCATGCGCCGGGGATACGGATAGGTGGGATCGAGGATATCGCCCTTGCCGGCCCGCTCGATCCGTGCCCGCAGGTCGCCCTGCTCCGGCGCGCGGTAAAAGGCGCTGATCGCGCCGTCAAAGGGCAGGGGCGTGGCGGGCTCGGTCATGGCGTCCTCCTCAGGGCCAATATGGCCCCCGCGCGGGGCGCGTGCAACTCACTCGCGTCATTCGCGCCGGTCCTTCACCACCTCGCCGATCTGCTCGATGTCAAACGGGGTGGTCAGGTACATCTCGCTGACCCAGTTCATGTAGAGCAGATGGGCATGGCTGCGCCAGCGGTTCTGCGGCGGGCGCGTGGGGTCGTCGCCGGGATAGTAGTTTATCGGCACGTTGATCGGCTTGCCCCGGGCGATGTCGCGATCATACTCGTTTTTCAGCGTGTGTGAATCGTATTCGAAATGGTTGAAGATATAGAGCGCGCGGTGGGCCGGGTCTTCGACCAGGCAGGGGCCGGTGTCTTCGGAGCCCAGCAGGGTGACCAGCGAGGGGTCCGCGTCCACGTCTTCCTGGGCGATTTCGGTCCAGCGGCTCACCGGGATCACGAAGCGGTCGGAAAAGCCGCGCAGATAGGGCGAGGCGGGGGCGAGGGTCTTTTGCGGATAGCAGCCGAAGGCCTTTTGCGCCAGCATGCGCTTGTCGATGCCGTTGAAGTGATACAGCATCGCCATGCCGCCCCAGCAGACGCCGAAGGTCATGTGTACATTGGAGCGCGACCAGTCCATGATCTCGCGCATCTCGTCCCAATAGGTGACCTCCTCGTAAGGCAGGTGCTCGATCGGCGCGCCGGTGATGATGAGGCCGTCGAATTTTTCGCCCTTGATGGCCTGAAAAGGCCGGTAATGGGCGCCGATATGGGCCTGCGAGGTGGTCTTGGAGATATGCTCGGTGGGGCGCACAAGCGTAAGCTCTACCTGCAGCGGGGTGGCGCCGATCAGCCGGGCGAACTGGGTCTCGGTCTCGATCTTCTTGGGCATGAGGTTGAGGAGCGCGATGCGCATGGGCCGGATATCCTGACGCGCGGCCTGGTCCTCGCTCATCACCATCACGCCTTCGCGCTTGAGCACGTCCACGGCGGGCAGCGAGGCGGGGATCTTGATCGGCATTTTCCGCTCCGGTCAGTTGGTCAGTTGGCGCGCTCGAGCGCGGTGGCAATGAGGGCGTTGAAGCCCTCGGCGTCTTGCACCCGGGCAACTTCTTCCGCGCGCACGGTAACCCCGTGGCGGGCCATGGCGCGATAAAGCGGCTGGCGGTGGGAAAGCGCCTGCCGGTAGGCGTGGCGGATGAAGTCGTCTGGATCAACTTCGCCTTCCAACAGGTTGTTTTCACCCAGATACTCTCTCCACACCCGGTCAAGGAAAGCAGGCTGATAGGCCATCGGCTTGGGGGCGCGGTCAAAGCGGCGGATCAGTTCTTCGGTATGCGCCTCGCTGCCCTCGATCCAGACCAGCAGGCAGTGGCGGGAAAGCTCGGCCATGAGCGGATCATCGGCGCCGGCCGCAGGCTCGATCCACTCGCAGATCGAGCCGCCGGTATCGCAGACGAAATGGGGGTAGCCATAGATATCCCCGGCCCGGTCGATGAAGCGCGCCGTATCCATCAGCGCGGCGATTTCGGCCTCGCGAAACTGCGCCTGCCGGCGGCGGTATTCCTCGATCGGCAGGCCGCCCTTCGCCGGGTCGCCGGGCTTGCCCAGATAGCTCGAGACCGGGGCGAGATTGTCGAAGGTGATGTTGGAGGCGATGTAGATGGAATCGCTGAGCAGCAGATCGCGCAGGAAGGGGTTCTTCATCGCCTCGCGCTTGGCGTTGTCGGCGATGTATTCGCCCATGTAGCGGGTGCCGATGCGGTAATCCACCGAATAGTGAAACCACGCGCCGGTGCGGCGCAACATGTTCGAAAGGTGGGTCTTTCCCAGCCCGGACATGCCGAAAAGCAGCACACGCCTGTGCGCTGCATCCTGCCATGCGCGGACGTTTTCATAGATCATGGCGGTCCCTCCCTGGACCGGCCCTTGGTAGTGCGGGGCGGTGCCGGGGTCAATGCAGGTGCGACCGGCCCGCCACGGCCGGGCAGTCTGATCGCATCGGCGATGTGCGCGACGGCCCCGCTTCAGCCTTCGGTTGTCCGGTAGCTGCGCGCAAGGCCCTGCGTCAGCCGCCCCCAGGCCGACTCGCGGCTGCGCGCCTGATGCGCCTCGAAGGCGGCGCGGTCGAGCTATGCCCAAAAGTTGGTGACGGTGTAATCAGGCGGCATGTTTTTCCTGCTTGATCCCGTCCTTGAATTCAACCCCCTCGATAATTTCTGGCAG
>JALTZY010000254.1 GCA_027045905.1 Paracoccaceae bacterium | reverse complement strand
GTCTGGCGCCTGCTGCGCCAGGCGCCAGACATGGGGGCGAAAGCCCACCCCCTGCACCAGCCCGCGCACGCGGATCCGCCAGCCCCGAGCCTCTCCGCCCGCCGCCATCAATGCACCGTGCAGACCATGCAGGGGTCGAACGAGCGCACCACATGCTGCACCAGCACCGGCGTCTCCTCGCCCGACGCCACCGGCAGGTCGACCAGCGCCTGCTCCAGCGGTCCGGGGGTGCCGGAGGCATCGCGGGGCGAGAAATTCCACGTCGTGGGGGCGATGATCTGGTAATTGGCGATGCGCCCCCTTTCCACCCGCAGCCAGTGGCCCAGCGCGCCGCGCGCGGCCTCCGTCAGCCCCGCTCCCCGTGCCGCGGCCGGGATGTCGCCATGCCGGATGAAAGGCTCCTCGGGCCGGATCGCGCCCAGCCAGCCCTCCATCGCCGGCAGCACGAGGGCGATTTCCACCATCCGCGCCACGATCCGCGCCTCGGCATTGCCGCCTTGCCGGGTCAGCGCACGCAGAAGGGGGTGTCCCGCCACCACCTGCCGGGCCAGCGCCCCCACCTCGGCCGGCGCGCCCTCAAGGCGCGGGGCCTTGCACCAGCTGTAGCCCGAGCGCATCTCCGGGTCCGGCTCGGTGCGCCCGTCCATCGGGTGGCGCGCCGGGCCTTCGTCGGCGAGCCAGGCGTGGCTCACATCCTCGCTGATACGCGCCGTATCCAGCGCCGCCGCGCCATTGCCGTTTACCCGCCCGGCGGCGAAAAGGTGCCCGCCTGCCCCGGGATAGGCGCCGAAGCTCAGGAAATGATCATTGCCGCGCCCGAGCCGGTCAAGCTCCACATCGCGGCCGGCGGCGAGAAACAGCGACAGATCCGCCCGCGGGCGCGCTTCGGCCCAGGCCAGCAGCGCCGCTTCGCTCTCAAGGGTGGCAAAGGCCTCGAGCTCACCGCCGAACAGCGCGCGCTCCAGATAGCGGCGAAAGCCCGCGATGATGCCCAGAAGGTGGCGTATCTCATGGGCCGCCACCACCCGCGCCGCACCGCCGGGCTGAAGCGTGAGCGTATGCGGCCACTTGCCCGCCAGCAGGCCCACCACATGCAGAAACTCGGCGCGCGCCCCCAGCATCTCGCGCGCGCCCTCTCCCGAACCGGCGGCGAAACGCGCCTCCACCTCTGCGAACCAGGGGCGGCCCGCATGGGCGGGGCGGCAGAAATCGGGCATGAGGAACAGGTAGAAATGGGTCAGGTGATCGGCGAGGTTCTCGGCCGCGTGGACGATATTGGTCACCAGCTGGCCGTTCGGAGCCGGCGTCAGCCCCTGGGCGGCGGCGATGGCGCGCGCGGCGGCCACCGACTGGCTGACGCTGCAGATGCCGCAGATGCGCGGCGCGATCACCAGCGCATCGCGCACATCCTTGCCGCGCAGCATGTTCTCGAAGCCCCGGTAGAGCGGCGAGACCACCTCGGCGCGCGCCACCTGCCCGCCGGCAATATCGAGCCGCACCTCAAGGTCGCCCTCGACCCGGTTGAACGGCCCCACGATCAGGCGGCTCATGACTTCCTCCCCCTGCCTTCGGGATAGACGCGAACCCGGTCCGAGGTGGCGTTCTCGCGCAACCGGCGCGGGGTGGCGGCCTTGGACAGCGAGGCCAGGGCCACGAACCAAGCCTTGGGCATGTCGGTGGGCAGGCCCACGGGGATGCCGGCGATCTTGGGGGTTTCGACGAAGGGGTGGCCGGGCTCTTCGAAGCCCGGCTCGGTGCAGGCGATGCAGGGATAGCCGCCGGTGATACAGGAGCCGGCGCCGTTCCAGGCGCGGCTGTTGCAGTCGCCCGCCGCCTGGGTGCCCTTGCAGCCCAGGTTTTCCATCATGCAGCCCACATCGCAGAGCTTCTCGGCGCTGGCCTTGTATTCGTAATACTCGTTGCGCGAACAGCCGTGATGGACCAGGGTGCCGGAAATGGCGCGCGGACGGCCCAGGTCGTCGAGACCTTCGCGCGTCAGCGCCCCGTCGCAGAGCACCGCCAATGTCTCGCTGACCCAGCCGGGATGCACCGGGCAACCGGGGATGTTGACCACCGGCAGACCGGCGCTGTCGCGCCAGTCGCGCCCCAGCAGCCCGCCGGGGCGCTCGCCGTCATGGGCCAGGCCGATCGCGCCGGCGGCATTGTCGCCGGTCGCGGTGATGCCCCCCCAGGCGGCGCAGGAGCCCACCGCCACCACATGGCCCGCCCTTTGGGCAAGGCGCGCGATGACCTTCATCATCGGCTCGCCCGTCCCCGCCATCAGGTGAAAGCGCCCGGTGCCGCCCGGCCCGGTCATAACCGACCCCTCGAGGCACAGGATGTCGAGGCGCTGGCGCCCCTCCAGCACCGCCTCGATGATGCCGAGCGCCTCGACATCCTGTGCCT
>JALTZY010000253.1 GCA_027045905.1 Paracoccaceae bacterium | reverse complement strand
GTGGTATACCGGCCCCGCCGCCCCCGAGGGCACCCCCGAGCGCCGGCGCCAGCAAGCCCTGGAGATGCTCGCGGCCTGGAACGGCGAGATGAACGAGCACCTGCCCGAACCGCTCCTTTACGCAGCCTGGATGCGGGCACTGCAGAAGCGGCTGATCCGCGACGAGCTCGGCCCGCTGGCCGGGGAATTCGACCGCCTCGAGCCCCTGTTCATCGAGCGCGTCTATCGCGACGTGGACGGGGCTTCGGCCTGGTGCGACGTCGTGCAGTCGGCAAGGGTGGAGACCTGCGACGACATCGCCTCGCTGGCGCTCGATGACGCGCTGCTGTGGATCGGCGAAAATTACGGCGGGGCGCTCGAAAGCCTGCGCTGGGGCGATGTGCACGAAGCCGCCCATGACCACCCGGTACTGGGCCAGGTGCCGTTTCTCAAGTGGTTCGTGAATATACGCCAGAGCACTTCGGGAGGCGACAACACGCTGATGCGCGGACGTACTTCCGGGCGCGAGCCCGATCCCTTCCTGAATGTCCACGGGGCGGGATATCGCGGGGTATATGACTTTGCCGACCCGGATTCTTCGCTGTTCATTACCGCCACCGGCCAGTCCGGCCATTTCCTGAGCCGCTTTTACGACAATCTCGGCGCGTTGTGGCGGCGGGGCGAATATGTGCCCATGTCGCTGGATCCCGAACTCGCCCGCGCCGCGGCGGTGGGGGTGACCCGGCTTCTGCCGGCGCGCAAAGAGTAGCCCCGCAAGGACCGCCAGACCGGAACGGCCCGGGGCGCGGGCAGTCCGGTGCGGGCCGGTGCGGGCAGGCGCAGTCCGACAGGCAACGGGCAGGCAGCGGGCAGGCAGCGGGCGGTCCGGTGCGGACCGCAGGCAGGCGGGCTCACAGGCGGGCGAACTGCGCCGCCTGCCGGTCGCTCCAGCGCACGGTCAGGCGCCAGCCCTCCTCGCCCGCCTCTTCGCTCAGCACCAGCGAGCGCGCGTGCAGCCAGGCATGCTTGCGCCCCTCGGCAAAGGGGATCTGCAGCGTGGCGGTTCTGGTCGGCTCTCCGATGCGCGCCCCGATCGCCGCAACCAGGTCGTCAAGGCCTTCGCCGGTCGCGGCCGAGAGCGCCACGGTATCGGCGCGCCGGGCCGCCTCCGTCAGGCGCGCGGCGCGCTCCTCGGCCGCGAGCAGGTCGAGCTTGTTCCAGACTTCGAGGCGAGGCACGTCTTCCCCCACGCCGATATCGGCCAGGATCGCGGCCACATCCTCGCCCTGCTGGCGGCTCTGCGGGTGAGAGATATCGCGCAGATGCACGATCAGGTCGGCCTCCAGCACCTCTTCGAGCGTGGCCCGAAAGGCGGCGACAAGCTGGGTGGGCAGATCGGAGATGAAGCCCACCGTATCGGACAGGATCACCCTTTGCCCCATGCCCCGCTCCGCACCGGCTGCGGCGGGCAGTTCGATCTGACGCATGGTCGGGTCGAGCGTGGCAAAGAGCATGTCCTCGGCCATGACCCGCGCCCCGGTCAGGCGGTTGAAAAGCGTGGATTTCCCGGCATTGGTATAGCCCACCAGCGCAACGATGGGAAAGGGCACCCGGGCGCGGGCGGCCCGGTGCAGGGCGCGGGTCTTCTGCACCTTGGCAAGCTGGCGGCGAAGGCGGGTCAGCTGGGCGTCGATGGCGCGCCGGTCGGCCTCGATCTGTGTCTCCCCCGGCCCGCCGACGAAGCCCAGGCCCCCGCGCTGGCGCTCGAGATGGGTCCAGGCGCGCACCAGGCGCGTGCGCTGGTAGGAGAGCGCCGCCATCTCTACCTGCAGCACGCCTTCGCGGGTGCGGGCGCGGTCCGAGAAGATCTCCAGGATCAGCCCGGTGCGGTCGAGGATCTTGACCCCCCATTCGCGCTCCAGGTTGCGCTGCTGGACCGGCGAAACCGGCCCGTCGATCAGCACCAGCGCGATCTCCTCGGCGCGGAAGGTCTCGCCCAGCCGCGCGAGCTTTCCCTTGCCGAAGAGGCGGCCGGGATCGGGCCTCTTCAGGGTGACGATCTGCGAACCGATCACCTCCAGCCCCGGCAGCGCGCGCGCCAGCGCCACACCCTCGGCCAGGCCCGCAGCGGCATCGCGCCGGCCGTGCTCGCCGGTCATTTCGGGATAAAGAACCCAGGCGCGGCTCGCCCGCCCGGTGCGCTCGACCGGCGGGCTCAGCTTTCCTCGCCCTCGTAGAGGCTGATCGGCTGGCCCGGCATGATCGTGGAAATCGCGTGCTTGTAAACCAGCTGCGCCTGCCCGTCGCGCTTGAGCAGCACGCAGAAATTGTCGAACCAGGAAATCACCCCCTGCAGCTTGACGCCATTGATCAGAAAGATCGTCACCGGCACTTTTGCCCTGCGCACATGGTTGAGAAAGGTATCCTGCAGGTTCTGTCTGTCCGCGGCCATTGCTTTTTCCTTTTGTTTCTCGAGTCGTTTTCTCGAATTGTTCTCTCGAGCTGCCGCCTGTGGCAGTGGTTCCGGGTCTCAGTGGCGACAATATTAACCGGCGGAGCGCAGGTTTCCAGCCCTCATTTGCTATTGTGCCGGCGCGGCGGCCGATCTGCCCGGAAGAGGCGCGCCGGTGCTCGCCCGGCCGGATTTGCGACAGCCGCAGGGCCGCCCCCTCGCCTTCCCCGCCCCTCGGCGACATTTCAGCGGCGCCACAGTTCCGGGTTGAGCAAGGCGACGATGGCCAGGGTTTCAAGCCGCCCCGCGATCATCGCCGCGCTCAGGATCAGCTTGGGGCCGGTGCCAAGCAGCGCGTAGCTGATCGGCTCGGCCGCCGCCCACTGGGCCAGAGGGCCGGTGGTGGTCAGCCCGGCCAGCGTAAGGATCATCGAAGTCTCGAACCCCTCGCCGGCCAGCGAAAAGGCGATCATGAAGCCGGCCACCGACAGGGCGGTCAGCATGAAGAAGATCCAGGCGCGAAAGGCCCCGCGCGAGCGGATGTGGCGCGCAAGCCGCCCCGCGCCGCCGACCGCAGAAGGCAGCACCAGCCGCCCGAGTTCCCGCAGCGAATGCTGGTAGAGCGCGTAAACCCTGAGCAGCTTGGCCCCCCCGGCGGTGGTCGCCACCCCGCCGCCGATCAGGGCCAGCCCCAGGAGCACCAGCCCCTGGCTTTCCAGCCCCGACCAGCCCTGGGCGCTCACCCATTCGGCGCTGACGAATCCGGCCGTGGTCAGGAAGGAAAGCACCGTGAAGGCAGTCCCCCAGAGCGCCCCGATACCGGCTGCCAGATTGGCCTCCTCATCCACCTCGTAGGCGCCGATCCAGTGGCGCAGGAACAGCACCACCGTCACCAGTCCCACGATGACAAGGCCCAGCCGCACCTCCGGATCGGAGAAAAACCGCCCCCTCTCCACCCTGCGCCCGTCGCGGGAAAAGGCCAGCCGCGAAATGGCAAAGACCAGAAAGACCGCCACCATCGCCTCTCCCGCGAGCCCCGCGCCGCCCTCGCCAAGCCCCCCCACCGGGGAAATCCCGCTGGTGGACATGGTGGACATGGCATGGATGAGCGCCACGAGGGGACTGTCCCCGGCGAGAAACAGACCGATCCACAAAAGCAGGGTCAGCCCCGCATAGAGCGGCGCCAGACGGCGCGTATAGAGGCCCAGGCGGGCGCTGGTATGTGCCACTTCCATGGCCCGCAGAGCCGCCCCGGAAGCCGCCGCTGCCGGAGCGTTTCCGCCCAGCAGGCCGCTGCCCTCCTCGCCCGGTGCCGCCTGCACCTCGAAGCCGCCCAGCGCCATCGGCGCCAGGATCGCCACCGGCGCCACCCACATGATCAGCCCGCCGAGCCAGCCGACGATGCCCCGCCACAGATGCACCGAAGGCGCGAGCCGTCCGGGGTTTTCGAACAGGGTGGCGCCGGTGGTGGTCAGGCCGGAGACCATTTCCACATAGGCATTGAGAAAGCTGGTATCGAGCACCGCCTGATGAAAGGGCACCGCCAGCATCAGCGGCAGGCCGCTGAACAGGCCGAGCAGCGACAGAAGGTGGCGGCGGGGGTCTTCCACCTCGGGCCGCCCGGCGGTGGCAATGGCCAGAAACAGGGTGAGGAAGCCGAAGACCAGCGCCGAATAGAGGAAGGCCCGCGCCACATGAAAATCCTGCACCACGGCCGCGTGGGCCGCCGGGATCAGCATCAGCGCCGCGCTCACCGCCATCATGGCGACCAGCAGCGGCAGGCGGGCAAGCGCGGCCAGCATCAGAAGAAGTCGATCGAGACCTGAAGCAGGCGCTCGACCTCGGGCACGTCCCCGGACAGGCAGAACAGCGCAATCACGTCGCCCTCGTCGATACGGGTCGCGCCGGTGGGCCGGATCACCTCTTCGCCCTTCATCACCGCTCCCACCAGCACCCCCTCGGGCAGGTCGGTGTCGCGGATGCGCTGGCCGGCAATCGGCGAGGTGCCCAGCACCTGCGCCTCGATCACCTCGGCCTCGGCATCGCCCACCGAATAGACCGCGCGCACCTTGCCGTGGCGGATATGGCGCAGGATCGAACTCACGGTGGTGGCGCGCGGATTGATATAGGCGTCGATCCCGAGCGGCTCCATCAGCGAAACCAGCGTCGGGTCATTGACCAGGGAGATCGCCATCTTCGCCCCGGCGGCCTTGGCGCGCACCGAGGAGAGCAGGTTCACCTTGTCGTCGTCGGTCACCGCCAGAATGGCATCGGCGCGGCCGACCCCCGCTTCCCTGAGGATCGCCAGATCCATGCCGTCGCCATGCAGTACCACCGTGCGCTCCAGCGCATCGGCGGCGTGCTCTGCCACCTGACGGTCAAGCTCGATCACCTTGGCGCGCACCTTGGCCCCGCGCGCCTCCAGCGCGCGCGCCACCGCCAAGCCGACATTGCCGCCGCCCAGGATCACCACCCGCTCCGAACTGTCGGTGGACTTGCCGAAGATCTCCAATGTACGGTGCACGTCGCCGGTCTCGCAGAACACATAGATCTGGTCGCCGGCAAAGAGCTGGTCGCCCGCCTCCGGCACGAACAGCCTGCCCTCCCTGCGCACCCCCACGACGATGGCGCGCAGGGTAGAGAAAAGGTCGGTCAGCTGGCGCAGGGGCGTGTCCAGCACCGGGCAGTCCTCGTCCAGCGTGATCCCCAGAAGCTGCGCCCTGCCGTCCAGGAAGCTCTCCGTGTCGAAGGCCGAAGGTGCTGCCAGCCGGCTCAGTGCCGCCTCGGCCACTTCGCGCTCGGGGCTGATCACCACGTCGATCGGCAGGTGGTCGCGCCGGTAGAGGTCGCTGTAGATCGCGTTCAGATAGGAGCGGGCGCGCAGGCGGGCGATCTTGCGCGGCACCTCGAAGACCGAATGGGCCACCTGGCAGGTGACCATGTTGACCTCGTCGCTGTGGGTGGCGGCGATGATCATGTCCGCATCGCGCGCCCCGGCCTGCTCGAGGATGTCCGGATAGGAGGCAAAGCCGGCAATCCCCTGCACGTCCAGCGTATCCATGGCCCGATGCACCAGCGCGGCATTGCTGTCCACCACGGTGACGTCGTTTCGCTCGCTGGAGAGATGGCGGGCGATCTGCCAGCCAACCTGCCCTGCCCCGCAGATGATAACCTTCATGGCGGCCCCCGGCTGTTCGCCGCCCTTCCTGCCAGAGAAGCCCGGGCGCGTCAAATGCCGGGAGGGGCAGGCCGGACCGGCAAACGGGCGCGTTCGGCCGCGGCGAACCGCTCTTCGGCCTTTTCAGTGCTCCTCAGCGCTCCTCAGCGCTCCTTGTTCTCGGCCACATAGGCCACGCGGGTGCCGGCCTTGCTGGCAGTGACCACGCCGAGCGATTTCAGCTTGCGGTGCAGCGCGCTGCGCTCCATGCCGACGAACTGGGCGGTCTTGGAGATATTCCCGGCGAAGCGATTGATCTGGGTCAGCAGGTATTCGCGCTCGAAGGCCTCGCGCGCCTCGCGCAGGGGCATCATGGCCAGCGCCCCGGTGACCAGACCGCTCTCTCCGGCGGCGGGCCGGCCGGAAGCGGAGCGGGAGCTTTCGGGAATCTCGTCGCCGCGGATCGGGCCTTCGCCCTCGCCCAGGATCAGCACCCGCTCGATCACGTTCTTGAGCTGGCGCACATTGCCCGGCCAGGGCATGGTCTGCAGGATCGCCACCGCCTCGTCGGACAATTCGCGCCGGGGCAGGCCCTGGGAACGGTTCAGCTCGGCGATGAAGTGGCGGGCAAGCTCGGGGATGTCCTCGAGCCGCTCGGTGAGCGCGGGCACGCTGATCGGCACCACCGCGAGGCGGTGAAACAGCTCCTGGCGGAAATTGCCGGCCGCCACCTCCGCTTCAAGGTTCTTCGTGGTGGAGGAGATCACCCGGATATCGACCTTGATCCTTTCGCTGCCGCCGACCCGGGTGAAGCTCTGATCCACCAGCACGCGCAGGATCTTGGACTGGGTGCCCGAGGGCATGTCGGCCACTTCGTCGAAATAGAGCACCCCGCCATTGGCCTCCTCCAGCAGGCCGGGCTCGATGCCGCGCTCTGCGCTTTCGCGGCCGAACAGCACCTCTTCCATGCGCTCGGGGGCAACCGAAGCCGAGGAGACGCAGACAAACGGCCCGTCCGCGCGCGGCGAATGGGCGTGAATGTAGCGCGCGGCGATTTCCTTTCCCGATCCGGCCGGGCCGGTGAGCATCACCCGGCTGTTGGAGCGGGTCACCTTGTCGAGCCTGGATTTCAGCGCCCTGAAGGCGGTGCCGCTGCCGATCAGTTCCGCCGGGGCACTGTCGCGCTGCCGGAGTTCGCTGTTTTCGCGCCTCAGCCGCGAGGTCTCCATGGCGCGGCCGATCACCACCAGAAGCTGGTCGATGTTGAACGGCTTTTCGATGAAGTCATAGGCCCCCTGCTTGATCGCGGCGACGGCGATCTCGATATTGCCGTGGCCGGAGATGATCACCACCGGCACGTCCGGGTATTCGGTGCGGGCGAGCTTGAGGATGTCGATCCCGTCCATGTCGCTGTCCTTGAGCCAGATGTCGAGAATCATCAGCGCCGGCGGTTCGGCCCTGAGCTCGGCAAGACATTCGTCCGAAGAGCCCGCCAGGCGGGTGGTGAAACCCTCGTCGATCAGGATATCGGAAATCAGTTCGCGAATGTCGCGCTCGTCATCGACAATCAGGATATCGCCCATCCGTTACCTCTTTTTCTTCTCTCGCAGCCCGTTCAGGGGCAGAAAAATGCTCACCAGCGCCCCGGCATGGGCGCCGGTCGCAAAGGGCGGCGCGTCTTCGAGCGCCAGCGTGCCGCCATGCTCCTCGACGATCTTCTTGACGATCGGCAGGCCCAGCCCGGTGCCCTTGTCGCGGGTGGTGACATAGGGCTCGAACAGGCGCGCGCGATCAGCCGGCAGACCGATGCCGTTATCGGCCACGGTGATGCGCACGGTCTCGTCATCGACTTCCATGCGGACTTTTATGCGGGGCTTGTAGGCAGTATCTTCGGGGTGTTTTTCGCGATATGTTTCAGTCGCTTCGCCGGCGTTCTTGATGATATTGGTCAGCGCCTGGCCGATCATGGTGGCGTCCACGTCCAGTTCCACCGGCTCCTCGGGCAGGTCAAGCTCGATCTTCACCCCCTCCTGCCCGGCCTTCTGCAGGAGCACCACGTCGCCGACCAGCTTTCCGAGGTCGGTCAGGCGGCGCTCGGGCTCGGGCATGCGGGCAAAGCGCGAAAACTCGTCCACGATCCGGCGCAGGTCATTGGTCTGGCGGATGATCACATCGGTCAGCGCGGCGATGCCGCTCTCTTCCTCCTCGCTGGCGGCGCGGGCGAACTTGCGCCGGATGCGCTCGGCGGAAAGCTGGATCGGGGTGAGCGGATTCTTGATCTCGTGGGCGATGCGCCGGGCCACGTCGCCCCAGGCGGCGAGCCGCTGGGCGCTGACGAGATCGGTCACGTCGTCAAAGGCGATCACATAGCCCTCCAACACCCCGTCGGCGCCGCGCCGCTGGGCCATGCGCACCAGCAGGCTCTCCTGCTTGCCACGCCGGGTCAGACGCAGCTCTTCGAGCACGCTGGCACCGGAGCCCGCGCGCAGGCGGTCGAAAAGCGGGATGAATTCGGGCACCAGATAGCCGATCCGGTGCTCCAGCGCCTCTTCCTCCGTGAGCGCCAGCAGGTGCAGGGCGGCGCGGTTGATGAAGGTCACCCGCCCCTCCGGGTCGAGTCCGATCACCCCGGCCGTGACCGAAGACAGCACCGAATCGAACAGCCTCCGGCGGCGCTCGATCTGGGCGCTGTTTTCCAGCAGGGCGGCGCGCTGGGCGCGCAGCTGGCGGGTCATCTGGTTGAACAGCCGCCCCAGCATGGAAATCTCGTCATCGCCCGCCTCTTCGGGCACCACCACGTCGAGATCTCCCGCCCCCACCCTTTGCGCTGCCCCGGCCAGGCGACCGATCGGAGAGGCCAGGCGCTCGGCGAACCACATCCCCAGAAGCACCGCCGCCAGGATCAGGATCACCGCAAATCCCAGGTAGATCAACCCGAACTCGAACAGCACCTGCCCCCGATCCGCCTCCAGTTGCTTGTAGAAGGCCACCGTCTCCTTGGTCTCGTCCAGAAGATCAAGGATCGAACCATCCACGTCGCGACTGACATAAAGCAGATGATCCGGATAGGCCTCAAGCCGCAGCAGGGCGCGAAATTCGTTCTGCTCCCAATCCTCGATGATCACCAGTTCGCCGGCCATGGCACGCCGGATATCCTCCGCGGAAGGCGGCTCGAAATCGAACAGATAGGAGCGCTCGCCGCGCACCCGTATCTGGCCCTCGGAATCGATCACATATGCCTCGCGCAGGCCGCGCTGGATCTGCGCCTGACCCTGGCTGAGCAGGCCGCGCAGGGTCGAATCGGGCAGGATCGGACTTTGCGCGCGGGCCCGGTTCAGGAAATCGGCCAGCGCCCGGGCATCGTCCCTGAGCCCGTCGCGATGCTCGCGTTCATAGGCTTCGGCCGCGGCCAGAGAATTGCTGACCACCCGGCTCACCCGGTCCGAAAACCACCCTTCCAGCCCCACATTCACCGTCAGCACCGCAAACACCGCGACCAGCACCGTCGGGATCAGGGCGACGATGGCGAACACCCCGGTCAGGCGCAGATGCAGGCGCGATCCGGCGGACTTGCGCCGGCGCGCCGCCACCATGCTGACGATGCGCGCCAGCACCAGCGCCGCCACCAGCAGCACATAGACCAGATCGGCCAGCAGGATCAGGCGCAGCGCCGCCGATTGCGCGCCCTGATCAAGCGGGCCGAACACCAGATAGGTTGCCAGCGCCAGCGCCGGAGCCAGGACGATCAGGGCGAGCCGGGCCAGGCCGGCGGCCCTGCGGCTGCGGCGGAAAAGCACCGCCCGCTCCCAAAATCCGCCCTGCGCCGCACCTTCGCTGCTCACGCCAATCTCCCAATGAAATGCCTTTCAGGGCCGTTTCGGCCCCATTGCCGGCGCTGCCGGTCGGATCGCGAGTCGGAATACGTACCGAAATGCCACGCCTGTTGCTGCTTTACATCAACTTGCGGCGCCGTGTCACCTCGATTTCGTGCAGAGTGAGCTTTTTGCGCAGGGTATTGCGGTTGATCCCCAGAAGCTCGGCAGTGCGGGCCTGGTTGCCGCCGGCGGCATCGAGCGCGATTTCCAGCAACGGTTTTTCGACCTGGTGCAGGATGCGCTCATAAAGCCCCGGCGGGGGCAGCACCTCGCCATGCAGATCGAAATGGCGGCGCAGGTAGCGGGCGACCGAAGCGCTCAGATCGTCACCCGGCCCGCCCGGCCCGGACAGGCCGCCAAGCCCCGGCACATCGCCGGCCGGCGCGCCGCCCAGCACCGCCTCCACCTCGGCGCGGCGGATCTGCGGATCGGTGCCGGTGACCATCAGCCGGCGCATGGTATTTTCCAGCGCGCGGATATTTCCGGGCCAGGGATGGGCGCGCAGCGCCTGCACCGCCCCTTCCGAAAGCGCGCGCCGCGCCAGCCCCTCGCCCGCCCCCCGCTCGAGAAAATGCTCGGCAAGGTCGGCAATGTCCTCGAGACGTTCGCGCAGGGGCGGCACCGGGATATGCACCGCCGACAGGCGGAAATAGAGATCCTCGCGAAAGCCTGCGTCCCGGCCGAGCTCCGCCGACAGGTCGCGCTGGGCGGTGGCGATGATGCGCGCGCTGTCGGGGCCGATCCGGTCCAGCAGCCGGGTCAGGCGCGCCTGGGCACCGGGGTCCAGATCGGACACTTCGTCAAGCACCAGCGTCCCCTGCCCGGCCTCCTCCAGCAGCCCGCGCGCGGCGTCCGGGCTCGCCAGACGCTCGGCATCGGCCACCACGAAGGGCGCGCCGGCGCGGTCGGAAAAATCGTGAACGGCCCGCGCGATCAGGGACTTGCCCGTGCCGCTCTCGCCGGTGATCAGGACCGGCAGGCTGGTATTCATCACCCGCGCCACCAGCCGGTAGAGCGCCTGCATCGCCGGCGAGCGTCCGACCAGCGGCAGTCCGGCTTCGGCGCCCTCGTCCTCTGTCCGCTCTTCGGCAGGCCCGACCTTGCGCAGCATCCGCTTGCGCCTGAGCCCCTCATGGGCGCGCTTCATCAGATCCGGCAGATCGAAGGGCTTGGGCAGGTAGTCGAAGGCCTCGGCCTCGGCGGCCTGGATCGCGGTCATGATCGTGTTCTGCGCGCTGATCACGATCACCGGCAGGCCCGGGCGCATCCGGGCGATTTCGGGCAGGGCCTCGAGCCCGTTGCCGTCGGGCATCACCACGTCGGAGATCACCAGATCGCCGCGCCCCTCGGCAACCCAGCGCTTGAGCGTGGCCAGCGAACCGGTGGCGTGCACCTTGCAGCCGGCGCGGCTCAGCGCCTGGGTCAGCACCGTGCGAATGGTGCGGTCGTCATCGGCGATCAGGACGGTTCCATCCATCGGCTAGCTCCTCTCAAGGCCCGGCCAGCGGCAGCGAAATGCGAAAACAGCTGCGCCCCGGCACGCTCTCGACGCTGATCCGGGCGCCGTGCTCGGCGATGATCTTCGACACGAGCGCCAGCCCCAGCCCGGTGCCGTTTTCGCGCCCCGAAACGAAGGGCTCGAATATCTGCGCGGCGATGTCGGCGGGCAGGCCGGGGCCGTTGTCGATGATTTCGACCTGCAGCGGCAGGCGGCGCTCGCGCCCGTCGCGCCCGCGGATGCGCAGGGCGTGGTCGTAGTAGCTGCGCAAGGTGATCCGGCCCTTTTGCGGCACCGTCGCGCCC
>JALTZY010000252.1 GCA_027045905.1 Paracoccaceae bacterium | reverse complement strand
GCCTGGCTCGCGCGCAAGCTTGGCGCCCGCGCCCTGCTCTGCATCGGTGACAATCCGCCCGCGCCGCCCCCTGCATTGGCAGAAATCCCGCTGCTCGGCGCCCGCCTCGCCGACCAGACCTTGCCAAGCCTGCCCTGAACGGCGAAATCTCTCGCATGAAGTCCTATTACCGCCCCCTCGTTCAGACCGGCCCGGCCCGGCCCCAGGGCGCCTGTCCGCTCGCCGGCGGCTGGGCCTGGTTCGAGCGCGTCGAGCGGCTCTCGCGCGGTGCCGCGCCCGAGATCCTGCCCGCCTGCGAGACGCCCCCCGAGATCCTCGCCCGCCTCACCGCCCCGCGCGCGCCCATTGCCGGGCTCACGCTCGAGCGCCCGCGGATCATGGGCATCCTCAACGTCACCCCCGACAGCTTCTCCGATGGCGGGCGCTTCAGCGGCCCCGATGAAGCGGTGGAAGCGGTGCGCGAGATGGTTGCCGCGGGCTGCGACATCCTCGATATCGGCGGCGAGAGCACCCGGCCCGGGGCCGATCCGGTGCCGGTGGGCGAGGAAATCGCCCGGGTGATCCCGGTGCTCAAGGCCCTGCGCGGCGCGGGGCTCGACCTGCCGGTTTCGCTCGACACCCGCAAGGCGCGCGTCGCCGCCGAGGGAATCTGGGCGGGCGCCGACATGATCAACGACGTCTCCGCCCTCACCCATGACCGCGACATGGCCGATACCGTGTACAACACCCGGCTGGCAATCTGCCTGATGCATGCGCAGGGCGACCCGAAAACCATGCAGATCGACCCGCGCTATGACGATGTGCTGCTCGATGTCTATGACTACCTCGAGGAGCGAGCCGCCACCGCCGAGGCGGGCGGGGTCGAGCGCGCGCGCCTGGTGCTGGATCCGGGGATCGGCTTCGGCAAGACCCTCGAACACAACCTTGCGCTGCTTGCGCGCATCGGCCTGTTTCACGCGCTGGGATGCGCGCTGCTGCTGGGGGCCTCGCGCAAGGGGTTCATCGGCAAGCTCGCCGGCGCGCCCGCCCCCGCCGAGCGCCTGCCCGGTTCGCTGGCGGTCGCACTTGCCGCAATCACGCAGGGGGTGCAGATCGTCCGGGTGCATGATATAGGCGAAACCCGCCAGGCCGTGACCCTGTTCACGGCCGCAATCGAGGGTGAGGCAGGCACATGAGAAACAAGCGAGAAACACCTGGGAAAAAATACCTTTTTGGAACCGACGGGGTGCGCGGGCGGGCCAATGCCTGGCCGATGGACGCTCCCACCGCGCTGGCGATCGGCGCGGCCGCCGGGCGCTACTTCCGCCGCGACGGGCTCAACCGGCACCGGGTGGTGATCGGCAAGGATACCCGCCTTTCCGGCTACATGATCGAAAACGCGCTCACCGCCGGCCTCACCTCCACCGGTATGAACGTGCTGCTGCTGGGCCCCGTGCCGACCCCGGCGGTGGGCCGGCTCACCCATTCCATGCGCGCCGATCTCGGCATCATGATATCGGCCTCCCACAACCCGAGCCACGATAACGGCATCAAGCTGTTCGGCCCCGACGGCTTCAAGCTCTCGGACGAGGCGGAGCGCGAAATCGCCCGCCTCGTGCGCGACGGCGTAGAGCCGGCGCGCCCGGAAAATATCGGCCGCGCCAGGCGCGTGGACGAGGGCCGCCAGCGCTATGTGGAGTTTCTCAAGACCACCCTGCCCGCGGGGCTGCGCCTCAACGGGCTCAAGGTGGTGATCGACGCGGCCAACGGCGCCGCCTATCGCGCGGCACCCGAGCTGCTCTGGGAGCTGGGCGCCGAGGTGGTCGAGATCGCCACCGCGCCCGACGGCTTCAACATCAACGACGGCTGCGGCTCCACCGCCCCCGAGGCCGCCGCCGCCAAAGTGATCGAGAGCGGCGCCGATCTGGGCATCTGCCTCGATGGCGACGCCGACCGCGTGGCGATCATCGACGAAAAGGGCCGCGTCGCCGATGGCGATCAGATAATGGCGCTCTTTGCCACGCGCTGGGCCGATGCCGGGCGCCTCATGGGACCGGCGCTGGTGACCACGGTGATGTCGAATCTGGGGCTGGAGCGCCACCTGGAGAGCCAGGGGATCGCGCTCCTGCGCACCGATGTGGGCGACCGCCATGTGGTCGCGGCCATGCGCAAGGGCGGCTACAATCTGGGCGGCGAGCAATCCGGCCATATCGTGATGACCGACTATGCCACTACCGGCGACGGGCTGCTCTCCGGGCTGCAATTTCTCGGCGCGATGGTCACGAGCGGCAAGGCAGCCTCCGAGCTTGCCCACCAGTTCGAGCCGGTGCCCCAGAAGCTCAGCAATGTGCGCTATGAAGAGGGAAGCGACCCGCTCTCGGCCCCCGCCGTGCAGGCAGCGATTGCCGAGGGCGAGGCGCGGCTGGCCGATACCGGGCGGCTGCTGATCCGCAAGTCCGGCACGGAATTCCTGATCCGCGTCATGGGCGAGAGCGAGGACGAAGCGCTGCTCGATGCGGTGATCGGCGATATCGTCACCGTCATCGAGGCGGCTGAGGGTAGCTGAGGGCGGCCCGGCCTTCTCGCGAAGAATCGCTTTCCCCCGCCGGATGGGCTGCTAAGCTGCCGGCCACCGATAATCTGCACATCTGACAGGGATTTCCATGACCGCCACTCCCGAATTTCACGACCGCACGTTGTCGCTGGGCCTTGCCCGCGTCAGCGAAGCCGCCGCCATTGCCGCCGCCGCCCTTATCGGCCGGGGCGACGAAAAGGCCGCCGACCAGGCCGCGGTCAACGCCATGCGCGAGCAGCTCAACCGCCTCGACATTGCCGGCACGGTGGTGATCGGCGAGGGCGAGCGCGACAAGGCGCCGATGCTCTATATCGGCGAGGAAGTGGGCAGCGGGGAGGGACCGGCCGTGGATATCGCGCTGGACCCGCTCGAAGGCACCACGCTCACCGCCAAGGACATGCCCAATGCGATGACCGTCATCGCCATGGCCCCGCGCGGCACGCTCCTGCACGCGCCCGATGTCTACATGGACAAGCTCGCCATCGGCCCGGGCTATGCGCCCGGCGTGGTCAGCCTCGACATGGCCCCCGCCGAGCGCGTCCACGCCCTTGCAGCGGCCAAGGGCTGCGATGCCCGAGACATCACCGTCTGCATCCTCGAGCGCCCCCGCCACGAAGCGATGATCGCCGAGATACGCGCCACCGGCGCCGCGATCCGGCTGATCACCGATGGCGACGTGGCCGGGGTGATCCACTGCGCCGAAGCCGAAAAGACCGGGATCGACATGTATATGGGCTCGGGCGGCGCGCCCGAAGGCGTACTCGCCGCAAGCGCCCTCAAATGCATGGGCGGGCAGATGTGGGGTCGGCTGATCTTTCGCAACGCCGAGGAGCGCACCCGCGCCGCCCGCGCCGGGATAGAGGATTTCGACCGCATCTATGCGCGCGACGACATGGTGACCGCCGACGTGATCTTCGCCGCCACCGGCGTCACCGACGGCTCGATACTGGCCGGTATCCGGCGCGAGCCGGGTTTTCTGAACTGCGAGACCATCCTGATGCGCTCCAGGACGGGCTCTCTGCGGCGCATGAGCTATCGCCACCCGCTCGGGCAGAGGACGGGTTGAGAGGGGGCGGGGCAGGAGCCGGGAGCGCCCGCCCACCGCCCCGCCCGTCCCCGCCCGTTCAGGCTCCGGCAGATGCGGAACGGAAACGGCGAGAGGCTCTTTCGCGAAAGGACCGCCCCGCCGCCCGGATCGCAGCAGCCGGCGCTGGACCTTCCCTTCACACCCTTCTAGACCAGATCCCATGGCTGCCTTTCTCCATGTCGAAACCTCCCTGACCGGCCGGCGCTGGAGCGGTCCTTCCCTGGAAACCGAACGCGCTGCCGAAGCCCTCCTCCAGGCCACCGGCCTGGCGGCGCCCGTCTGCGCGGTGCTGGCCCGCCGCGGGATAAGCGCGGGCGAAGCCGAGGCCTTTCTCGCTCCCACCCTGCGCGACAGCCTGCCCGACCCCCGCCGCCTCAAGGACATGGAGCGCGCCGCCGCCCGCCTGAACGATGCCGTGCGATCCGGCGAGAAGATTGCCGTTTTCGCCGATTACGACGTGGACGGCGCGGCTTCGGCAGCACTCCTGTCCGACTGGCTCGGCTTCTTCGGCCGCAAGGCCACGCTCCATGTGCCCGACCGCATCCGCGAAGGCTACGGCCCCAATGTCCCGGCGATGCGCAAACTCGCTCGAGAGCATGGGCTGATCCTCACTGTCGATTGCGGTACCGCCGCCCCGGAGGCCATCGCCGCCGCCAATGCGGAAGGCGCCGACGTGCTGGTCATCGACCACCACCTGGGCGGCGAAACCCTGCCTCCCGCCCTCGCCGTGGTCAATCCCAACCGTCAGGACGAAAGCGACGAGGCCCCGAACTACCTCTGCGCGGCCGGAGTGGTATTCCTGCTGCTGGTCGAAGCCGGGCGCCAGTTGCGCGAATCCGGGCAGCGGGGGCCCGACCTCCTGCAGGCGCTTGACCTCGTGGCGCTGGCCACCGTCGCCGACGTGGCTCCGCTGATCGGCGCCAACCGGGCGCTGGTGGTCCAGGGGCTCAAGGTCATGGCACGGCGCACCCGCCCCGGCCTGGTGGCGCTCGCGGACATCGCCCGCCTGAACGAATCCCCGCGCCCCTACCACCTGGGCTATGTGCTGGGGCCGCGCATAAATGCCGGCGGGCGCATCGGGCGCGCCGACCTGGGCGCACGCCTGCTCTCTACCGCCGACCCCCACGAGGCCGCCGCCCTCGCCGCCCGCCTAGAGGAACTCAATACCGAGCGGCGCAATCTCGAATCCGCCATACAGGCCGCCGCCCTCGCCCAGGCCGAATCGCGCGGCCTCGACGCTCCCCTGGTCTGGGCCGCGGGCGAAGGCTGGCACCCCGGCATCGTCGGCATCGTCGCCGCCCGTCTGAAAGAAATCGCCAACCGCCCGGCCCTGGTGATCGGCCTTGACGGCGAGGCGGGCAAGGGTTCCGGCCGCTCGGTCAGCGGCATTGATCTGGGAGCCAGCGTACAGCGACTGCAGGCCGAAGGGCTGATCGAGGCCGGCGGCGGTCACAGAATGGCGGCGGGTCTCAGCCTCACCCGCGCCCAGCTTGAGCCTGCCATGGCGCGGCTTGCGGAACTGCTCGCCCGTCAGGGCGCCGGCGCCGGCCAGGCGCGCGGCCTGCGCCTCGACGGCCTGCTCATGCCCGGCGCCGTAACCGTCGAACTGATCGAGCAGATCGAAGCCGCGGGCCCCTTCGGCACCGCCGCCCCTGCCCCGCGATTCGCCTTCCCCGATGTCGCCATCGCCTTTGCCAGACGCGTGGGCGAAAACCACCTGCGCCTGCGCTTCTCCGACGGGCTGGGCGCGCATCTCGACGCCATTGCCTTCTCGGCCTTCGACAGCTCGCTGGGCCCGGCGCTCATGCAGCATGACGGCGCCCGCTTCCACCTGGCCGGACGGCTCGAGATCAACAATTGGCAGGGACGCCTGCGCCCGCAACTGCGCCTCGAAGACGCTGCACGGGCCTGAGGCGCCCGATTTTTCGCAGAAAAATCGCCGCGCACCGCGCCGGCGGCAAAAAATGCAATTCTACGCGAAAAATCTCTTGCCCTGCGCCGCGCTTTTCCCTATCAACCGCGCACCGGCAGCGGCCCGTTCGTCTATCGGTTAGGACGCCAGGTTTTCAACCTGGAAAGAGGGGTTCGATTCCCCTACGGGCTGCCATTTCCCCCGCAAGCCTCTGCCTGTCCTTGATCGCGCAACCTGCTGTCCGGGAATTCTGATTTGGATTTGTGCTGATCACGCTCCCGGCATTCGTCGATTTCTCCCGGCACGGCGCTGGCGAGGCGTTCCGGCGATTTCTCGTTCGGAAACACTCTGATCTTGACGGTGCGGCGTTTGCACTCCCGCTGGGTGGCACGCTCGATTGTTACATGCCCGAGATGGCCGGGCTGATATGCGCTGGCGACTGGCCGTGCGCTTGCAATCACCCGCGCCGAGGAAAGGCTCGCAGAAAGCCCCATGGCCTGCTCGAAGGCCCGGGCGCAGATATTCGCCATGTCGCCCGCCCCATGTTCGACCGGTCGTTCCAGGATGGCCTCAGGCCCTTTATTCTTCTGTCCGTCCATTCCCGGCCCGCCACGACTGGTTTTGCAACTCCATGGAATACCGGAATGGACCGCCCCTGCCGGGGCATGCCCCGCAGAGGCGCCAGCGCAATCTTCGGCAGAGTTCCCAGGCGTCCGGTTGCAGGAGCTTTTCCTTTCCAAAGGTGAGGACGGCGGGCGGCTTTGGCCGAATGTGCGGGGGCGAAACCCTTTTGCCAAGCATGGCCACCGCCCCCTCGCCCAATGCGGGCAACCGGAGGCATGGGGTAGGTTGAGGGGGGGAAGGGGCTTTTCAGTATCCTTTCGGTATATGGCGATCTATCTGTTTTTATTGTCTGGCTAAAAGGAAATGGTGCGGGTGAGAGGACTCGAACCTCCACGCCTCGCGGCGCCAGAACCTAAATCTGGTGCGTCTGCCAGTTCCGCCACACCCGCACGAGCCGCCCTATAGCAAAGCCGCTCGCACGACGCGAGGGGGCGGAGCGGAAAATCTGGCCATTAACCGAATTTTCGTCTAACCTTGGCAAAAACACGAGCAGTCACGAAACGAGGCAGACATGGCCCGACACATCCTGCGTGAAGCACCGCTTCGCACGCCTGCCATTGGGGCCGGCACGATCATCTACACCCTGGATGGCACCCTGCCGGTCGAATATCTCGCGCCAGGCGACCGCATCATCACCCGTGCCGGGATGCGCGTGCTGCGGAGCATTTCCCGGCACGGGGACGGATTGCGCCTGCATTTCGACCGGCCGGAAGTGATCTACGCCGACGGAATGGAAATCGCCGCCGCCTGAGAGCCCGGCCGGATCAGCCCCTGAAAGGACCCGCCAAGGGGGCGGCCCTTGGCAATCTCTCCGCGCAGCGGTAAAGGCCGCGCCTCCGGGGCCGACGCTCAGACCCGGTGACGTGGAGGGGAGAACGACCTCGCCAGCCACGAGAGCCCGGCGCCTCGCACAGCCATCCGGAAGCCTGTCCGCGCTCCGGCCGGTGCCCCGGTTTTTTCGCAGAAAATCGCCCGCCCGCCTCAGCGCGGCGCCATGCGGATAGCCCCGTCCAGGCGAATGACCTCACCGTTCAGAATCGGATTTTCGACGATATGGCGCACCAGAGCGGCAAATTCCGCCGGCGCCCCCAGCCGCGAGGGAAACGGCACCTGCGCGCCGAGGCTGTCCTGCACCTCCTGCGGCAGGCCTTCGAGCAGCGGGGTTCTGAACAGGCCCGGCGCGATCGTCGCCACCCGCACCCCGTCGCGTGCCAGATCGCGCGCCATGGGAAGGGTCATGCCGACGATCCCGCCTTTCGAGGCCGCATAGGCCACCTGCCCCACCTGCCCCTCATAGGCGGCGACGGAAGCGGTATTGACGATCACCCCGCGTTCGCCATCGGCCCCGAGAGGCTCGGCCGCGACCATCCCCGCCGCCGCCTGGCTTGCGCAGTTGAAACTGCCGAGCAGGTTCACATGAATCACCTTCTCGAACAGCAGCGCGTCATGGGCCACGCCCTTGCTCACGGTTTTCGCCGCCAGGCCGATCCCGGCGCAATTCACCATCACCCGCTCCTGGCCATGCGCCGCGCGCAGGGTTCTGAAACCCGCCGCCACCGAGACCGGATCGGCCACATCCACCGGCGCGAAGGCCCCGCCGATCTCTTCGGCCAACGCCTTGCCGCCTTCCTCGTTCAGGTCGAAAATCCCGACCCGTGCCCCCGCCGCCGCAAATCCACGCGCCACCGCAGCCCCGAGCCCGGATGCGCCGCCCGACACGACAATTGCGATATCCTTGCCGATTTCCATGTGAAGTCCTCCTGCCACATCCACGGAAGGTATGGCAGGCGGGCCTTTTTCATGCAACGCGCGCGTGACATGACGCCACGTCCCCGGGGCTTGCGCGGCCCGCTTCCCCTTGCCCGCCATTCGCACGGGAGAGGCGGGACGGCACTGCACGGATCCGTGCGAGCGATGACCGGCGGCAGCCGCGTTTCACATTTCACACCAGCAGCCTCCCGGGCCCGGCGCGCCGGCATAACCGCGCAGGCGCACCGGGTATCCGTGCCGACGGCCATGCCCGGCGGAGGGCAGGGATGGCGGAGGGCAGGGATGGCGGAGAAAGCGGACCGCAACCATTCTCCGCGCCGCTCGGCCCGCTTCGCCCTGCCCCGGCCCGCGCTCACGCCTCGCCGTAGCCCCTGGGCACCGGCAGGTCGGGCAGGTCCCGCGCCCGCTTCTGCAGCGCGCGCCCGATCACCACCCGGCTTACCTCGGTGGTGCCATCGACGATGCGCAGCATCTGGGCCAGATCGGTGAGCCGGTCGAGCCCGTATTGCCGCAAAAGCCCCGAGCCGCCCAGCACCTGGGTGCAGGTGGTCGCCGCCCTGAGCGCCGCGTCGGGCACGAAGCGCTTGGCATGCGCGGCCATCAGCGGCCCTTTCGGGGTGCCCAGCGCACCCGCCGCGGCGCGGTAGAGGTGGCGGCTGGCCTCAAGCTCGGTCGCCACCTCGCCCAGCATCCACTGGATGCCGTCCAACTGCAGATTGGTAGTGGAAAACATCCTGCGGTTCTTGGCGTAAGAGAGCGCCGTATCCAGCGCCACCTGCATCAGCCCGCAGCAGCCCGAGGCAATGGACACGCGCGCAATGTCGATCGCCATCAGCGCGCCCTGCAGCCCCTGGCCCACGGGCAGGATGATGTTTTCCTCGCTCACGGTGACATTATCGAAGAACATTTCCGCCAGCGGCAGGAAGTTGTAGCTGGGCGTCTCGTAAAGCGGGCCGAAGGAGAGGCCGGGCGTCTCCTTGGGAATGGCGATCATCGCCATGTCGCCGTGGCCCGGCTTGTCCGAGGTCTTGACCACGGTCAGATATACATCCGCCTCGCCCGCCAGACTCACCCAGGCCTTCTTGCCGCTGATGGTCCAGGTGCCGTCGCCATTGATGCGCGCGCGGCTGTACATGTTTACCGCATCCGAGCCCGATTGCGGCTCGGTCAGGGAGAAATTGGCGAGCTTGCGCCCGGCGGTCAGATCGCGCGCCCACTTTTCCTTGAACGCATCGGTGCCGTAGCCGCAAACGGCAAAGGTGCAGATATTGTGCATAGAGAGCGCAAAGGCATAGGCCCCGTCGCCCCGCCCCAGCTCTTCATAGACCCGGATGCCTTCGGCCAGCGGCAGGCCCTGCCCGCCCCATTCCTCGGGCGCGTAAAGCCCGGTGAGACCTGCCGCCGCGGCCTTGTCGGAGGCCTCGCGCGGCCATTTGCGCGCCGCATTCCAGGCATCCACATTGGGCAGGATCACCGCGCGCGCATGCTCGCGGGCGGCTTCAAGGATGGTGTCGATCTTGGCGACCATGGCTCTCCTCCTGACGGTCCGTGCATTTCCTGCACAGGAGTGTCAGCTTTGGCCGCCATTTTCAAACCCGCCGGCACCCTCTGCCCGGTGACGCTGCGTCACCGGGCCCGGAGCGTGCGCAGCGCAAAGCGCGGGCCGCGCCCGCTGCCGCCGGCTGTCGCGAACTGCCGGAAGCTACTGATTCCAGTCGAACACGAAGGAGCTGCCATAGGGGCCCCAATCCTGCGAGGTAACGCCATTGTTCTCCGAACCCCAGTAGCTGTCGAGCCCCTGCAGGCGCAGCACCATGACCACGCCGGGTTCGCCGGCATTGATATAGCCCACATGCAGAGCGGCGCCGCAGATGCTGCTGTCGGCGGTATAGGGGTCCGAGCCCCATACCGACTGGCGGGCCTCCTGCGGGCTGGCCTGGCAGGAGCAGACCAGCCGATCAACCCCCTCGGGCAAGGTAGTGCATTGGGGCGCCGAAGGCGTGGGACTGCCGGCGCCGGTGGTGGGAAGGGGCGCCGACGGCGCGCCGGCACCGGCGGCTTCCACCGAGAAGGACATGCCATAGGCCCCCCAGGAGCGGGTCGTGACCCCGTTTTCGGTACTGCCCCCATAGCTGCTCTGGCCCGGAAGGCCGGTCACCCGCACCACCCCGCCAAAGGGCCCCACGGCCCCGGCATGGCGCGCTGCGGTGCAGATATTGCTGTCGCCCGTATAGGGGCCCGTACCCCAGACGCTGCCCGCAGGGACATCCGGCGCGCATCCGCAAAGCCGCGTTTCCCCCTCGACCGGGGCCACCGAACAGGCCGGCACATCATTCAGCCCCAGCGGCGCGGGCGCGCTAGGCGTGGGGGCAGGAGCGGGGACAACAGGCGTGGGGGCAGAACTGCCGCCTGAAGAAGGCATGCCGCTATTGTCTCCCCCCAGGGCCAGAACCGGCACAGGCAGCCCCCCCACGGCCAGAACCGTGGCGGATACGAGGAATGCTCTTGAAAACATGATGTCCCCTCCTTGGGATTGAAATGAAATAATGCCCCGATGATCGGACAGCCAAACGCCCGGGTCAAGCCATTCTGCAGCGTCCGTTGCGCGATGCCCGCCCGCGCGAATCGCCCCGCGGTCGGCGCCGCCCCCGATTTTCCGCGAAAAATCGTCTCCGCCCGCCCCTTGATCCCTCCCCGGCGCACGCCTATATTTGTCCTGTCCTTCGGGACTATGGGCATAAACGCGCTCGTAATAAGCGGATCGGACCCGGGGGCGGTACCCGGCGGCTCCACCAAATCCTTCGTTGGCGGATCATGGGGCCGAAACAGGATCGACGGACGTGTAAAGGAGTGGCCTTGCCCCGGTGAGATACCACCGTTATCGGTTCACCTAAGCATAATTGCCAACGACAATCGTGCTCCGGCAATGGCTCTGGCTGCCTAAGCAGTCCGAGTTGCCGAAATCGAACTCCTCACGCCTAGCCGCGTGAGGCGGGGTCCGCAGGTACCTGGCAACAGAAACCTGCATCTTCCCCCGCCGCAGCCTCGCCGCATGTCCCGCCGGCAGGAAAAATCCACCCCACCGCAAGACAGCAGGGCCACACCGCTCTCACGCCGTGGCCCTCTCAATGTGCCGGCAAACGCGCGGGGTGAGCAGTGTCCCACCGGATGGTGTAAATTCCGCCGGCAGCGCGGGCTGAGCGGAGCCTTCGCGTAGCGAAGCGATGCCCGCGCGGGTCGCTTGGCGGCCACGGTTGTTCATCGGGCCGGCTTTGGTTTGCGGAGCTGGGCTTGAGCGAGGAGATCCCCCACGACCAGGAGCGGCATATCGGAGATTGCGGCC
>JALTZY010000251.1 GCA_027045905.1 Paracoccaceae bacterium | reverse complement strand
CCCCGCCCACGATCTGGATGCCCAGCAGGCTGAAGCTCTCCGATCCGAACTGGTGATTCATCAGCGCCGGGATGTCGGTCGTGCCGGCCTCCACATACATGTAGATCATGGCGACCAGCATCAGCACCGAGCCGAGGAAGGTATAGAGGAAGAACTTGAACGCCGCATAGATGCGCCGCTTGCCCCCCCAGATGCCGATGATCAGGAACATCGGGATCAGCCCGCCCTCGAAGAACAGGTAGAACAGCACCAGATCCAGCGCCATGAAGACGCCCAGCATCAGGGTTTCCAGCACCAGGAAGGCGATCATGTATTCCTTGACCCGGGTGGTGACATTCCAGCAGGCGGCGATGGTGATGGGCATCAGGAAGGTGGTGAGCATCACGAACAGCACCGAGATGCCGTCCACCCCCATCTTGTAGCTGAGCCCCATGATCCAGCTTCCCTCCTCGACCATCTGGAAGCCGGTATCCGAAGGGTCGAACTGCGCCAGCACGATCAGCGAGAGCAGGAAGGTCGCCGAGGTGACCGCCAGGGCCAGCCACTTGGCATTGCGCTGTTCGCCGGGCCCGTCGCCATGCAGCAGCAGCGCCAGGATCGCGGCGCCGACCAGCGGCAGGAAGGTGATCAGTGATAGCAGGTGTTCCATGTTTCCTCTCAGCCCCCGAGCACGATCATCAGGGTGACCAGGGCGACAACCCCCAGAACCATTGCGAATGCGTAAGTGAAGACGAAGCCGGTCTGGGCGCGCCCCGCAAGGCGGGTGAGCCAGGGCACGAGTTCCATGGCCACGCCATTGAGGAAGCCGTCGATGATCTTGCCATCACCCAGCTTCCACAGCACGCAGCCGATCCATTTTGCCGGCCTGACGAAAAGGAAGTCATAGGCCTCGTCGAAATACCACTTGTTGAGCAGGAAGCGGTAGAGCACCGGCTGGTTTCTGGCCAGCGCCCCGGGCAGGGAAGGGTTCAGGATGTAGAACCAGAACGCCACCAGAAAGCCCAGGAGCATGGCGGCAAAGGGGCTGACCTTGGCCCAAGCCGGCGCCTCGTGGGCGCGGCTCAGCACGTCATTGTCCGGCGCCATGTAGATCGCGCCCTGCGGCACCGCGTGGGCCTCGGCCTCAGCGCTCGGCTCTTCGCCCGCTTGCGCGCCCGCATCGCCCGCCTCGGCGGCTTCCGCGTGATGGGCGGGGATATTGAAGAAGGCATTCAGCTTCTCGTGATCGCCGAAGAACTGGCCATACCAGACCATGCCGGAAAAGATCGCCCCCAGCGCCAGCACCCCGAGCGGCAGCAGCATCACCATCGGGCTTTCATGGGCGTGCTCATGGGTGTGCCTGTCGCCGCGCGGGCTGCCCCAGAAGGTGAGGAACATCAGCCGCCAGCTGTAAAAGGCGGTAAAGGCGGCGGCAATCACCAGCATCCAGAAGGCAAAGCCGCCATTGCCCGCCGCAAAGGCGCTCTCGATGATCGCATCCTTGGACAGAAAGCCGGCAAAGCCGATCGTGGTCAGCGGGATGCCGACACCGGTAATCGCGAGCGTGCCGATCAGCATCGCCCAGAAGGTCATCGGCATCTTGTGGCGCAGGCCGCCATAATGGCGCATGTCCTGCTCGTGATGCATGCCGTGGATCACCGAGCCCGCGCCAAGGAACAGCATCGCCTTGAAGAAGGCATGGGTCAGCAGGTGGAACATCGCCACCGAATAGACGCCCACCCCCGCGGCCACGAACATGTAGCCGAGCTGGCTCATGGTCGAATAGGCGATGACGCGCTTGATGTCGTTTTGCACAAGGCCAATGGTGGCGGCGACAAAGGCGGTGAGGCTGCCGATCACCACGATGAAGGCCTTGGTGTCCGGCGCCATTTCCATCAGCGGCGACAGGCGCGAGACCATGAACACGCCCGCCGTCACCATGGTCGCGGCGTGGATCAGGGCCGAGACCGGGGTCGGGCCCTCCATCGCGTCGGGAAGCCATGTATGCAGGAAAAGCTGCGCCGATTTGCCCATCGCGCCGATGAACAGCAGGAAGGCGAGCAGATTGGCCGCGTTCCAGTCGCGCCAGAGGAAATGCAGGCTTTCCTGCGCGAGCGAAGGCGCGGCGGCGAAGATGTCGTCGAAGCGGACCGAGTCGGTCATGTAGTAAAGGCCGAAGATCCCCAGCGCGAAGCCGAAATCGCCCACCCGGTTGACCACGAAAGCCTTGATCGCCGCCGCATTGGCGCTGGGCTTCTTGTAGTAAAACCCGATCAGCAGGTAGGAGGCCACGCCCACCCCCTCCCAGCCGAAGAACATCTGAAGCAGGTTGTCGGCGGTGACCAGGGTAAGCATGGCAAAGGTGAAGAAGCTCAGATAGGCAAAGAAACGCGGCCGGTAGCTCTCGCCCCTGAATTGCGGATCGTCGGCCATGTAGCCGATCGAATAGAGATGCACGAGGCTCGAAACCGTGGTCACCACGATCAGCATGATCGCGGTCAGCCGGTCAAGCCGGATCGACCAGTCAGCCGCCAGCGTACCCGATTCGATCCAGCGCAGGACCTGGATGTGCTGCGTCTCGCCCGGCAGGGTGAAGAAGACCGCCCAGCTGAGCAGGGCCGCCAGGAACAGAAGACCCGTGGTAAGGTATTGCGCACCCTTGTCGCCAATGGCCCGGTGCCCGAAGCCCGCAATCAGCGCGCCGATAAGCGGGGCGAAGAGGATGATGGTGACCATTGATCTAGCCTTTCATCACGTTGACGTCTTCAACGTCGATAGAGCCACGATTGCGGAAGAAGCTGACCAGGATCGCCAGCCCGATCGAGGCTTCGGCGGCGGCCACGGTCAGCACGAAGAGGGTAAAGACCTGCCCCACCGAATCGCCGAGAAAACGGGAAAAGGCGATCAGGTTGATATTGACGCTGAGCAGCATCAGTTCGACCGACATCAGGAGGATGATCACGTTCTTGCGGTTCAGGAACAGGCCGAAAATGCCGATCACGAACAGGCCCGCCGCCAGGCTCAGATAATGCTCAAGTCCTACCATCTTTCCCTCGCTTCCGGTTCTTCGTGCCCGATAGGCCCGATTTTTCCGCGAAAAATCGCCTCTCCCTCGTCTCTCATAGCCCCTGCCCCGGCTTCACGTCCTTCAGTTCGATCGAACTGGCCGGATCGCGGTGCATCTGCGCGACCACGTTCTGGCGCTTGATGTTCGGGCGGTGATGGAGCGTCAGCACGATGGCGCCGATCATCGCCACCAGCAGGATCAGCCCGGCCAGCTGGAAGAGCAGGATGTAGTCGTCGTAGATAAGCATCCCCAGCGCGGCGGTATTTTCCACCTGCTCGAGCGGCGGCGTCACGGCGGCGCGCGCGGCCTCCGCCCCGTCGGCAAACTGCCAGACGCCGTAGATCATCCCCAGCTCCATCAGCAGGATCACCCCGATCAAGAGCCCGATCGGCAGGTATTCGGCCATGCCGGCCCTGAGTGCGGCGAAGTCCACGTCGAGCATCATCACCACGAACAGGAAAAGCACCGCCACCGCGCCCACATAGACGATCATCAGCAGCATGGCGATGAACTCGGCGCCCAGCAGCACGAACAGCCCGGTCGCGCCGATGAAGGCGGTGATCAGCCACAGCACCGAATGCACCGGGTGCCTTGACACCACGGTAAACAGCCCGCCCACCAGCACGATCAGGGCGAAGGCGTAGAAGGCGAAATCGGCGACGCTCATGGGCGGGCCTCCTTTGCGGGATTTGCGGTATGCGAGTCGGGACAGATCATCGGTAGGGCGCATCCAGTTCGAGATTGCGGGCGATTTCGGCCTCCCAGCGCTCGCCGTTCTCCAGGAGCTTCTGCTTGTCGTAGAACAGTTCCTCGCGGGTCTCGGTGGCAAACTCGAAATTCGGCCCCTCGACGATGGCATCAACCGGGCAGGCCTCCTGACAGAAGCCGCAATAGATGCACTTGGTCATGTCGATATCGTAGCGCGTGGTGCGGCGCGAGCCGTCGTCGCGCGGCTCGGCGTCGATCACGATCGCCTGGGCCGGGCAGATCGCCTCGCACAGCTTGCAGGCGATGCAGCGCTCCTCGCCATTGGGGTAGCGCCGGAGCGCGTGCTCGCCGCGAAAACGCGGGCTCAGCGGCCCCTTCTCGAACGGATAGTTCACCGTCGCCTTGGGGGCGAAGAAATATTTCAGCCCCAGCTTGAATCCGACCAGGAAATCCCAGAGCAGGAAGTATTTGGTCGCGCGGACGAAATCGAATGCCATCGGTTCAGCCTCCTGTTGCCCAGCGGGCATAGGTGCCCCAGAACGCGCCGTATTGCGCTGCGAATGCGACGAAGACCACCCAGGCGAGACTCATGGGCAGGAACACCTTCCAGCCGATGCGCATCAGCTGGTCGTAGCGGTAGCGCGGGGTGATCGCCTTGATCATCGAGAAGATGAAGAAGAAGAACACGATCTTCACAAGCAGCCAGCCGATCCCGTCGGGAAGCCCCGGCACCGGCGACAGCCAGCCGCCGAAGAACAGGATCGAAATGAGCGTGCACATCAGCACGATCGCCACATATTCGCCGATCATGTAGAGCAGGAACGGGGTCGAGGAATATTCGACCTGGTAGCCCGCCACCAGTTCGCTCTCGGCCTCCGGCAGGTCGAAGGGCGGGCGGTTGGTCTCCGCAAGCGCCGAGATCAGAAACAGGAACACCATCGGGAAATGCGGCAGCCAGTACCAGTCGAGCAGGCCGCCGGAGCCGTCCTGGGCGCGCACGATATCGCCGAAATTCATGCTCCCGGTGGAGAGGATGATGCCGATGATGATCAGGCCGATGGAGACTTCGTAGGAGATCATCTGCGCCGCCGAGCGCAAGGAGCCGAGGAAGGGATACTTCGAGTTCGACGCCCAGCCGCCCATGATGATGCCATAGACCTCGAGGCTGGAGACGGCAAAGACGAACAGGATCGCCACATTGATATCGGCCAGCACCCAGCCGTCGTTGAACGGGATCACCGCCCAGGCGGTCACCGCCATGACCAGCGAGATCATCGGCGCCAGCAGAAAGACGACCCGATCCGCCCCGTCGGGGATGACGATCTCCTTGACCACATACTTGATGAAGTCGGCAAAGCTCTGCAGCAGGCCGAAGGCCCCGACCACGTTGGGCCCCTTGCGCATCTGCACCGCCGCCCAGATCTTGCGGTCGCCCCAGAGCAGGAAGGCCAGCGCCACCAGCAGCGGCACCAGAATCAGCAGCCCCTGGCCCAGGATCAGGAGCGCGATGCCCAGATTTGTCGTTGTGAAGAACTCGATCATCTGTCCATGTCCTCAGACCGTGGGTATCCCGTTTTCGATGCAGTTCTGCACCGTGATTTCCGCGTCGATATTGCGCAGCCCCTCGGGGATCGACGCGGATATGACATAGCCCGCATCGCCGTACCAGACGCCATTTCGCTTTTCGACTTCCGTGCGTATATGGCGGGCGAAGCCGTAGCCGCGGATGAGCGCGTACTGGGCCGCCACGCATTCGCCATAGGCGGCCACGTCCTCGCGGTCGCGCGCCCCCTTCATGGCCACTAGGAAGGACACCATGTCGCCCTCGAGAAGCCGGGTTTGCGTGCCCAGATATTCGGGCGTAAAGGGCTGCTCCTCGCCGCCCGCCACCGGCGCCTCGCAGGCCGCCAGCGCCGCAAGGCCCAGGGCCGGGCCGAAGGTTATGCGCGAAATCCGCCTCACTTGGCGACCACCTTCTCGCTGCGCGCCTTTTCGAGCGCCGCCAGCTCGGCCATCACGGCGGAGGCGCGCGCGATCGGGTTCGTCAAGTAGAAGTCATTGATTGCATTGCGGAAAGTGGCCTTGGTGGCAGGCTTCTTGTCGGTCGTGACCGGCTGCCACTCGTTGGCCGGCACCACGTCCACCGCGCCCAGATGCGGCACCGCTTCGACCATCGCCCGGCGCAGGCCGGCCTGGCTGTCCCAAGGCTGTGGCGCGCCAAGCTCGGCGGAAAGGGCGCGCAGGATGGCCCAGTTCTCCTTGGCCTCGCCCGGCGGGAAGGCGGCGCGGCGGGCAAGCTGCGGCCGGCCCTCGGTATTGACGAACAGCCCCTCCTCCTCGGTCCAGGCCGCGCCGGGCAGGATCACGTCAGCGCGGTGCGCGCCGCGGTCGCCGTGGCTGCCCTGGTAGATCACGAAGGGGCCTGCCTCGATGCCGATCTCGTCAGCGCCCATGTTGAAGATCACGTCCGCGCCCTCGGTCGCCGCCGCCATGCCGCCCTCGGTGACAGCGCCCACATCCATCGCGCCCACGCGCGCGGCTGCCGTGTGCAGGACCATGAACTTCGAGCCGGTCATCTCGGCCAGCTGCATCGCCGCCGCCAGCACCGCTTCGCCGTCGGCCTCGTTGATCGCGCCCTGGCCGATCATCACCACGGAAGGCACGTCGCGGACCTCCGTGAAATCCTTTTCCAGAAGCGCCATCAGGTCGGCGCGGCTGTCGCCCAGATGGGTGACGCCATAGGTGAGGTCCACATTCTCGCCAATCAGGCCGATCTCGGCGCCGCTCAGCCAGGCCTTGCGGATGCGCGCGTTGAGCACCGGCGCTTCCTCGCGCGGATTGGTGCCGATGAGCTGGATCATCCGCGCGTTTTCAAGGTCTTCGATGCTGGCCGTGCCCACATATCCCGAGCGGTTGCCGGCAGGCAGAGCGGCGCGGTCCACGCGGCATTCGACGGCCCCGCCCAGCCCCTCGATCAGGTGCTTGAGCGCAAAGGCGGCCTCGGTGGAGGCGAGATCGCCGATGAGCCCCGCGACCTTGCTGGCGCCCTTGAGCGCCTCGGCCGCACGCGCAAGCGCCTCGTCCCAGGAGGCCGGGCGCAGACGGCCGTTTTCGCGGATATAGGGGGTGTCGAGCCGCTGGCGGGCGAGCCCGTCCCAGACGAAGCGGCTCTTGTCGGAGAGCCATTCCTCGTTCACCCCGTCATGGTTCACCGGCACGATGCGCATCACCCGCCGGCCCTTGGTATCGACGCGGATATTGGAGCCGAGCGCGTCCATCACGTCGATGCTCTCGGTCTTGGTCAGCTCCCAGGGCCGGGCGGTAAAGGCATAGGGCTTGCTGGTCAGCGCCCCCACCGGGCACAGGTCGATGATATTGCCCTGCAGGTTCGACGGGATCAGCGCGCCCATATAGGTGGTGATCTCCGCATCCTCGCCGCGCCCGGTCTGGCCCATCACACTCACGCCCGCCACCTCGGTGGTGAAGCGCACGCAGCGGGTGCAGGAGATGCAGCGGGTCATCTGGGTCGAGACCAGCGGGCCGAGGTCGAGATCCTCGACCGTGCGCTTGGGCTCGCGGAAGCGGCTTGCGGAGATGCCATAGGCCATGGCCTGGTCCTGCAGGTCGCATTCGCCGCCCTGGTCGCAGATCGGGCAATCGAGCGGGTGGTTGATGAGGATGAATTCCAGCACCCCCTCGCGGGCCTTCCTGACCATCGGCGTGTTGGTCCTGACCACCGGCGGTTGGCCCTCGGAGCCCGGGCGCAGGTCGCGCACCTGCATGGCGCAGGAAGCCGCGGGCTTGGGCGGGCCGCCCACCACCTCGACCAGGCACATGCGGCAATTGCCGGCAATCGACAGGCGCTCGTGATAGCAGAAGCGCGGGATCTCCACCCCGGCCTCCTCGCAGGCCTGCAGGATGGTCATGGCCCCGTCCACCTCGATCACGCGCCCGTCAATCTCGATCTTTCTCAGGTCGCTCATCTGGTACCCTTCGCCCTTCCTTGCCGGCCGCCCCTGGGCGGCCCGTTTTCTCAGCCCCTCCGGCTCCTAGCCGCCCTTCAGCATCGAGCCGACATAGGTCTCCTGTTCCATTTCCCTGCGGCCCACGTCGCAGAAGCTCTGCGCATCGCCCTCCCTGGCCCCCTTTTCCAGCAGGCGCTCGGTGGCCAGGGCGCGGAAGCGGGCCTGTTCGTCCTTGTTATTGACATAGGTTTCGATCTCGTCGCTCGTGTAGCCGAGCCCCTTTGCATGGCGCGAAAGGCTCAGCGCGTAACCCACCATCTTGAGCCGGCGCAGGCGGATCGTGGGGCATTGTTCGTCGATGATATAGGCCATGGAAGCGCCGAGAAGCTCGCGCTGCACCCGCTCGTCGGCGCGCATGGCGCTCCAGTCGGTGGTCGGGGCCGAGGCCGTCGCCGCCGCGCCCGCCGCGACAAGGGCCGCGGCACCGAGCAGGCATGTCATTGTTTGCGACATGGTTTTCGGCATGATCTTCTCCTTTGCTGATGCAAGGGAGAAGGGCGCGCGCGCCGCTGTCATGCAATAACCGGCGCGTGGCAGGGCACGGGCTGCGCCCATCCTTGCCGGTTTGCCGCTGGCCATGCGCGAAACCATGCCGACCGCCCCTATTCCGCCGCCAGGCTGCGGCCCGCCTTGCGGGCGCGGATGCGCTCTTCGATCTCGTCGCGGAAATGGCGGATGAGGCCCTGGATCGGCCAGGCCGCCGCATCGCCCAGCGCGCAGATCGTGTGGCCCTCGACCTGCCTGGTCACGTCCCAGAGCATGTCGATTTCCTCGATCTCCGCGTCCCCCGTCACCAGGCGCTCCATCACCCGCATCATCCAGCCGGTACCCTCGCGGCACGGCGTGCACTGGCCGCAGCTTTCATGCTTGTAGAACTTGCTCAGCCGCCAGATCGCCGCGATCACGTCCACGCTCTTGTCCATCACGATCACCGCCGCCGTGCCCAGCCCAGAGCGCTGCTCGCGCAGCCAGTCGAAATCCATGATCGCATCTTCTTCCATGATCTTGCCCGGCAGCAGCGGCACCGAGGAGCCGCCGGGGATCACCGCCTTGAGATTGTCCCAGCCGCCGCGGATGCCACCGCAATGGCGGTCGATCAGCTCCTTGAAGGGGATCGACATTTCCTCTTCCACCACGCAGGGGTTGTTCACATGGCCGGAAATGGCAAAGAGCTTGGTGCCGGCATTGTTGGGCCGGCCGAAGGAGGCGAACCAGTCGCCCCCCCGGCGCAGGATGGTGGGCACCACGGCGATGCTCTCGACATTGTTGACCGTGGTCGGGCAGCCATAGAGCCCGGCGCCGGCGGGAAAAGGCGGCTTCATGCGCGGCATGCCCTTCTTGCCCTCGAGGCTTTCGAGCATCGCCGTTTCCTCGCCGCAGATATAGGCGCCGGCGCCGTGGGTGAGGTAGAGGTCGAAATCCCAGCCGGACTTCGCCGCATTGCGCCCCAGAAGCCCCGCATCATAGGCCTCGTCGATCGCCGCCTGCAGCGCCTCGCGCTCGCGGACATATTCGCCGCGAATGTAGATATAGGCCGCATGCGCGCCCATGGCGAAGGAAGCGATCAGCGCGCCTTCGATCAGCGTATGCGGATCGTGGCGCATGATCTCGCGGTCCTTGCAGGTGCCGGGCTCGGATTCGTCGGCATTGATCACCAGATAGGCGGGCCGCCCGTCGCTCTCCCTGGGCATGAAGGACCATTTCAGCCCGGTGGGAAAGCCCGCGCCGCCGCGCCCGCGCAGACCCGAGGCCTTCATCTCGTCGATGATCCAGTCGCGGCCCTTCCTGATGATGGCGGCGGTGCCGTCCCAATGGCCGCGCGCGCGCGCGCCCGCAAGGCTGCGCTCGTGCATGCCGTAGATATTGGTAAAGATCCGGTCCTGATCCTTCAGCATCGCGTTCTTCCTTCCTCAGCCTTTCGGGCCTTCGTTCCTTTGTGCCCGCACCAGCCGGGCCAGCGTGATCAGGGCAAAGACGAACCCCGCCAGCGCGATCAGGTCCATCAGGGCGCGCAGGCGCGTGCTCCAGCCGAAATGCCCGCCCGCCCAGGTGACGCCGATCCAGAACAGGCCGGTCGCGGCGATGACGAGCGCCACCATCCTGCCATCCGGGCCCTTCTTTTGCGGATCGGTTGCCATGCTTCTCATCCCTCCGGCGTCAGTAGACGTCGCCTTTCTTCACCTTCTGCGCGAATTCAGTGGTGCCGCCCTCGGCGAGGATCTTCGCCTGTTTCACCCATTCGTCGCGGCTTACCCGGCCCCTGAAGCCCTTGAGATTGTCGTCCATCCAGGCGATTTCGGCCTCGCCCCAGCCGGCGATCTGGTCGAAATGGTAGATGCCCAGCGAATGCAGGAGCTGTTCGAGCTTGGGGCCGACGCCCTTGATCATCTTGAGATCGTCGGCGCCGCCCTCGCGCGGGCCGTCCAGCGCCTCGGGCCGGCCGTCGGAGGCCGGCGCCGCCGGCTTCGCCGCAGCGCGGCTCGCGACGGCCTTCTCGGCCTCGGCGGCCGCTGCTGCGGCCTTCTCCGCCGCAGCGGCCCTCTCGGCCTCAGCAACGGCCCTTTCGGCCTCGGCGGCAGCCTCAGCGACCTTTTCGGCCTCGGCGGCAGCTTCGGCAGCGGTCTTTGCCTCTGCTTCAGCCTCCGCCTCGGCGGCGGCTTCCGCCTTCTCCTCCCTGGCCGCTGCGCGCTCGGCCTCGTACTGCTTGCGCTCGGCGCTGCGCTTGGCGGCCATGGCGGCATAACCGCCCTCGGTCTCCTCGACCTCGCGGCAGAAGATCGCCTGCAGCAGCAGGGCGGCGGCGACCAGGACGGCCAGGGCGACGATCAGGGCGAGCAGGAAGCCCGTCTCCCAGCGCCCGCGCAGAAGCAGATAGGCGGCAAAGCCCAGCAATGCCCCGGTGATCCAGCTCATCCCCCTGCAGGAAAAGATGCCCTTGCTTTCTTCATCCATCGTGCCACTCCCCGTTGTTGCATGTACTCGTGAAAGACGCAGGCACCGGGACCCTCGCGGGTCTGTCGTGCTTGTCGTGCCTTGCCTGCGTCATGCGATACCCGGCGTCAGTAGACGCCGCCCTTCTTTACCTTCCGTGCAAACTCGGTGGTGCCGCCCTCGACGAGGATCTTCGCCTGCTTCACCCATTCGTCGCGCGTAACCCGGCCCCTGAAGCCCTCGAGATTTTCGTCCACCCAGGCGATTTCCTCGGCGGTCCACCTGGCGATCTGGTCGAAATGGAAGAAGCCGAGCCGGTGCAGCAGCTTTTCGAGCTTGGGGCCGACACCCTTGATCATCTTCAGGTCATCCGCGCCGCCCTCGCGCGGGGCTTTCAGCGCCTCGGGGCGGGTGCCGGTGGCGGCGGCTTCGGGCTTGGCAGCCTTTTTCGCGGGCTTTTTCGCAGCCTTTTCCGGCGCGGGATTCGCGGCGGGCTTCGCCCCGGCCTTGCCCCCCGCCCCCTTGCCCCGACCGTCGCGCCACGGAGCGCTGAGCGGCACTTCGCTGCCGTCGATGCGCTTGATCGTGTCGCCCAGGTC
>JALTZY010000250.1:1099-11311 GCA_027045905.1 Paracoccaceae bacterium | reverse complement strand
CGGGGGGCAGCGCCCCCCGTCCGACCGCCCCGACACCGGCCGGGGCGGAACCGCTATCCTGCGTCAGTTGCGCACCGCCGGCGTTTCCACCGACAGACCGTTGCCGCGCGAGGCCACATAAAGCTCCAGCGCCGTGAATTCCGGCCCGCCCGGCTTGTAGGGCTCGGCACGGATATTCTTCATGCAGCCCTTGAAACGGCGATGGATCGAGCCCAGCCCGCCCCATTTCAGCCGGTAGGTCGGGAAGCCGTTGATCTGACCCTGGCTGAGGTGGTCGGCGCGGATCATGTTGCCGTAATTGTCCTCGTGGCAATTGGCGCAGGACATGTCGAGCTGGCCCACTCGGGTATAGTAAAGCTCCCGACCCTGCTCCCAGAAGGGCGCGGCCGGCCCGTCGATGGCCACATTCATCGGCATGCCGCGCGACTGCAGGCCGATCGCCGCGGTCATGCCCAGCATTTCCGGCGACTTGGTGCGCTTCCACGGCTCGGCGCCCATGCGGTTCACCCGGCAATCGTTGATATATTCCTCCATCGCCCAGAGTTCGCCATTCTCGTTGACCTTGGGCATCACCGTGCGCACCCCGGCCATTTCGGAAATGTCGCCGTGACAGCTGGCGCAGGACTTGCCCTCGGAACCGTCGGCGGTCTCCCACAACTCGAGCCCGTAATCCACCGCCGGCATGGCGGGATTCTCGAAATCGTCAACCTCGAGCGCCTGGGTTTCCTCCGAACGGAACAGCCAGCCCGAATAGATGGTGTCAACCCCGTCGATGTAATCGGGCGCCGGCGCGCGGGCGATCATCTCCTCGCCCTCGATGATCAGCGGAATATCCGCCGGCCCCGCCACCAGCGCCGAAGCGGCACCGATGGCGGCCAGTGCCGTTGCGGCTGTTGCCGTAAATATTTTTTTCATTCGTTCCTCCCTGTCGTCAGACCGTCCGCCGGCTCAGCTGACCGTGATCGACTTGGCGGCCTCATAGACCGAACCGTCATCGTCATACCAGGTGAACTTGAACTCTCCCGAAGCATCGACCCTGGCCTTGAACTCCACATAGGGGTTGGTCGAAATCGCCGGGTGCATGGTCATGTCGATTACGCTCGCCCCGTTGAAGTCGCAGGTGAAGCGGTTGATGATCGAGCGCGGGATGACATTGCCGTCCTTGTCCTTGCGGTTGCCCGATTCCATCTTGTGGCTGATCAGGGTCTTGATGGTGATCACGTCGCCGGCAGCGGCGGTTTTCGGGACCTTGACGCGGGGTTTCACTCCAGTTGCCATTTTTATCTCCTTGAATTTTCAGCAGGTTTCAGGTCCAGACTCAGGCCTGGTCCGGCCCGGCCGGATCCCCGCTCAGCCGCCGCAGCCGCCGATGGTGACCTTCACGTTCTGCGAAGTCTTGATGAAGCTGCCATCGGGCATCCTGGCCACGGCGACGACATCCTGGGTGCCGGCCAGGCGGATGCGCGTGGAGGCCTCGGAAGCCCCCGCGGCCGGGCCGAACTTGAAGTCGGCCACTTCCGGATTCGGGTTGCCCATGGCCAGGATGATGATCTCCTCGGCACCCGGGGCGGAGACGCCGACCGGCACGGTATTGCCGTTTTCGGCGATTTCCGGGGCGGTAAGGGTAATATCGCCCTCTCCGGGCTCGGCGCCGCCGGTAAAGGCCATGATCGCCCCGTGGCTTCCGGCCGAAACGCGCAGGGGCAGCATCGCCACCATCGTGGCCCCCAGCCCCATCGCCATTGCATCACGTCGCGTGAGTTTCATTCTTTTCTCCCTTCAGGGTTGCACAGGATCCGCGCCCGAGAGGCCGGCCCGCAGATCGTTTCATGGTGCTTCAGAGCGCCTCGGAGCGTCGCTTAGCCTCGCCCGGGATCACTTCAGCGTCATCAGATAGGCGAGCACGTCCTCGACCTCTTGGGCGGTGAGGATGGTCTTGCCCTGGAATTTCGGCAGCACCCGGTTGAGCGTGGCGCTGTCCACATAGAAGGCCGGCATGATCGTCCCCTCGAACACCGCCTTCGAATTCACCAGCAGCGCCCGCAGGAAGGCCTCGTCATAGCGCTCGGCGACACCATCGAGCGGCGGGCCGACCTCGCCGTGAAACAGCATTTCGGACATGTCCGAATTGGCATGACAGGCGAGGCAGTTGCCCTTCTTGCGGTTGGCAAAGACCTTGCGACCGTTGGCCGGGTCGCCAAGCACGCCGGTAAGCGATTCGGCAACCATCATATCGACGATCCGCACATCCGCGGGGGCGATGGTTCCCGCGCTGGCAGTGCCGGGGCCAATACTGGTGCCGACGCAAACCGCGACCGCAGCGATCAGTGAACGCTTCATAGTTCCTCCCTGGGTTTATTCTTGTTCTGCTATATAGCTTAACCGCGACAAGCCGCCGCATGCAACAACAAATTCGCCTTTGTGAATTTTTGTTTGTTTTTAGCGGGTTGCGCTGGAAGTTTGATGCGAATCAAGTTGCCTATTCGGCAGACTTGTCCTCCGCCATCAGTTCGGGGAGCATCCGGGCGTGATACTTCTGGAAGTTCTCCTCGCCCAGATAGCCCTCGTCCAGCACCCAGCGAAACAGGTTGGCGGTGGTATAATAGCCAAAGGCCCCGGGCATGGTCACCACCGCCGCTTCGGCCGCGCTCACCCCTTCCTCCACCTCCGGCGGAAAGAACATGAAGGTCGGGGTGAACATGATCCCCCATTTCATCGCCATTTCGCGCTCGCCGAGCGCCTCCCCGTCGAAGTCGGTCACCTCCACATCGCCAAAGAGATTCATCTGCACGACGAAGAATTCATCGCTCAGCATGTCCCGGATTCGCGGCTTCACCGCCACCTCCTCGTGGAACTTGCGGCAGTAGATGCAGCCGCGCTGCTCCCAGATCACCATCAGCCGCCTGCCCGCGGCGCGCGCCTCTTCGAGGTCTTCGCGCATGTCCCTGAAGGTGTCGTGCAGCCAGGGCGCCTTGTGCAGGCCATCGTCGCCCATCTCCGGCTGCGCCGCCGCCGGCAGGGAAAGGGGCAGTGCCAGCAGCGCCAGCACCATCGGCATCGTCAGCAGAGCAGTCGGAAAGCGCATGGAATCCTCCGTTCAGCCCAGGCCGGAAAGGGCCGGGAAGGTTTCGATCATCCAGTTGGAGATGACATTCATCGAGCCGGTGGCGATCAGGATCGCAAAGACGATCATCAGCACGCCCATGGCCTTTTCCACCCAGGGCATGATGTGGCGGTGGCGCTCGATGAATTTCAGGAAAGGCCTGGTGAACATGGCCGCAAGGACGAAGGGCGAGGTCATCCCCAGGCCGAAGACGATCAGCAGCCCCGCCCCCTGCCCGAGGGTCTCCTTCATCGAGGCGATCATCAGAATCGCCGCCAGGATCGGCCCGACGCAGGCGGTCCAGCCGAAACCGAAGGCCAGCCCCATCACATAGGCGCCGAGGATGGTGGACGGGTCCATCTTCGACTGCACCCGCGCCTCGCGCAGCAGGAAGGGGATGCGCACCAAGTGCAGGAAATGCAGGCCGAAGACGAATATGATCGCCGCCGCCACATAGGAGAGCGGCTGTTTCCACTGGGCGAATCCCTGCCCCAGCGCCGTGGCCCCAAGCCCCAGCAGGCCGAAGATCGTGGTCACGCCGAGGGCGAAAAACAGCGCCGAGACGATCAGCCGCCGCTGCGCGCCCGACGGGATCCTGTCATTGCTGCGCAGCTCCGACATCGAGATCCCGGCCATGTAGGAGAGATAGAACGGCACCATCGGCAGGATGCAGGGCGTGAAGAAGGCCCCGACTCCCGCCAGCAAGGCCTCCGGATATGAAATTTCCAGCATCGCGCCCGTTCCCCGCTCCTTGATCCGGTAATATAGATAAATTATGATATGTTTCATCCGCAGGTCAACCGGCAAGAGCCGAGGCGCGGCGGCGGGGACCGCCGCGGGAGAAAGGTGCCGGGAGAAAGGGAAAGGACGCAGGACAATGCAAAAAAGACACCCGTTCGGGAGGGCAATGCTCATTGTCGCCCTTGCCCTGTTCGCCGGCGCCCTTGCGGCCATGCCCGCCCGGGCGGTCGAACTGCTCATGGTCGAGCAGCAGGGATGCACCTATTGCGAAATGTGGGACGAGGAAATCGCCCCCATCTACCCCAAGACCGCCGAGGGGCGCTTCGCCCCGCTCAGGCGCATGGATATCGGCGATGTGGACAATGGCGAGGTGCGCTTCGCCCGTCCGGTCAATTTCACCCCCACCTTCGTACTGGTAAGGGCCGGCCGCGAGCTCGGCCGCATCGAAGGCTATCCGGGAGAGGATTTCTTCTGGTGGCTGCTGACCAGACTGCTCACCGAACACAGCGGCTTCACACCCGCGCCGGAGGCGGGCGGGTGATGCGCCCGCCTCCGAATCGCGCCCTGCGACGGCTCGATGGCCTGATCAATGGATTGTCCCGGTCGGCATATATATGTATACATACGAATGAGTGAGGTGAATTGTGGCCAGCGACGACATGGATGACACGGAAGACAAATCCGCGCTGCCGGTGATCCGGCCGGACATGGCGCCCGAAGAGCTGGACAAGATGATGGCGAGCGCTTCGGATGCCTCCGCCCTGCTCAAGGCGATCAGTCACGAGGGCCGGCTGATGATACTGTGCCACCTGGTGACGGGCGAGAAGTCGGTAACCGAGCTCGAAGAACTCCTGCACGCCCGCCAGGCGGCAGTTTCCCAGCAGCTGGCCCGCCTGCGGCTCGAAGGGCTGGTCAAGCCCCGCCGCGAAGGCAAGACCATCTATTACTCGCTTTCCGACGACCGCCCGCGCCAGATCCTCGAGGTGATCTACGAATTGTTCTGTTCGCTCCCCGAGCCCAGAACCGGGCCCGGAGCAAGACCGGCCGCCGAAGCCGTCAACTGAACCCGCTCCCATTCGCCGCCACCGCCACCGGCGACAGCAGGCGAAGCCGCGGGCCGGAAGGCGAACACATGGAGGAATGCCATGTTTGACTGGACAAGCGATGCCAATCTGGCCGCGCTGGTCGGCCTTGCCGGAGGAACACTGCTCGGTCTGGCGGCACGCATCGGCCGCTTCTGCACCCTGGGCGCGATCGAAGACCTCCTCTATGCGGGCTCAAGCCTGCGCATGCGCATGTGGGGCATCGCCATCGGCGTGGCCATGACCGGCAGTTTCGCCCTGGTGGGGCTGGGGCTTCTGGACCTCTCCGAAACCGTCTATCTGCGCCTCGCCTGGCACCCGCTGGCCTCGGTCACGGGCGGGCTCGTGTTCGGCTATGGCATGGCGCTGTCGGGAAATTGCGGCTTCGGCGCACTGGCCCGGCTCGGCGGAGGAGACCTGCGCGCCTTCGTCATCGTCGCGGTGATGGGGGTGTCGGCCTATATGATGATCTCCGGCCCGCTGGCATGGCTGAGGGTGCTGGTCTTTCCCGAGGCCCCGGCGGACGCTCTGCCCTCGCTGGCAGTGCTGGGGGCGGGGCTGACGGGGCTCGGCGCGCCGGCGGTGGGCATGGCCACGGGGCTTGCGCTGATCGGCGCGATGTTTGTCGGCGGCGATCTGGCCCGCTCGCCGAAGGAGCTCTTCTGGGCCGCCATGGCCGGTATCGCCGTGGTCATCGGCTGGGGCGGCACCTGGTGGATATTCACCAATGGTTTCAGCCCCATGCCCGTGGAAAGCCACACCTACAGCGCGCCGCTCGGCGACACGATCTTCTGGCTGATGACCGCTTCCGGGACCAGCCTGAACTTCGGCGTCGGCAGCGTGCTCGGCGTGCTTGCGGGCGCCTTTCTCGGCTCGCTCATCAAAGGGCATTTCCGCTGGGAAGCCTGCGAGGACCCGCGCGAACTGCGCCGCCAGATGGGGGGCGCGGTGCTGATGGGCTTCGGCGCGGTGATCGCCTTCGGCTGCTCGATCGGCCAGGGGCTCTCGGCCTTTTCGCTGCTCTATTACGGCGCCCCGGTGACCTTCCTCGCCATCCTCGCCGGCGCCGCGCTCGGCCTGCGCCAGCTGATCGCCGGCTTCTCGGTACGCGCCTGAAGACTTGTGATTTCCCGGACCAGTGCCTAATGCTGAACCGGCCCCCGATCCCGGGCACCCAGCAGACAGGAGCGCACAGGGCAGACCCATGGCCGCACCCGCATCCAACCGGCAGAGCTTCAACATCCTGATCATCGCCCAGCGCGGGCGGCTGCAATACGAGGCGCTGCTCTTCGCCGCCTCGCTCCGGGCCAGCAACCCGGACTTCGCCGGGCGCCTGATCGTCGCCACGCCCCGGGGCGACCTCTGGCCATCGAGCCGCACCATCGACAAAGACATACAGGCAGAGCTCGAGCGCCTCGGCGCCGAGATCCGCCCTTTCACCTCGCGCCATTTCGGCCACGCCTACCCATATGGCAACAAGATCGAGGGCCTCTCGGTCCTGCCCGCAGGCGAGCCCTTCGTCTTCTTCGATACCGATACGCTGATCACGGGCGACCTCACCACGGTGGAATTCGACTTCGCCCGCCCCTCGGCCTCGATGAATCGCGAAAACACCTGGCCCAGGATCGAGCTCTACGGGCCGGGCTACAACGAGACCTGGGGTGCGCTCTACCGCAAGTTCGACCTCGATTTTGCCTCGTCCCTCGACACCTCCCAGCCCGACGAACACTGGGAACGCTACCTCTACTTCAACGCCGGCTGGTTCTTCTACCAGGACCCGGCGGCCTTCGGCGCGCGCTTCCTCGAATACGCGCTGGCGATCCGCAATGACCCGCCCGAAGAACTGGTCTGCCAGAGCCTCGATCCCTGGCTCGACCAGGTGGCGCTGCCGCTGGTGGTCCACTCCTTCGGCGGCGGACGGCCGGGGCCGGAGCTTGCCGCGCTCGACGGCGCAGTGAGCCAGCACTGGCGGGTGATGCCGCTGTTCTACGCCCGCGCCAGCGACGAACATGTCGCCTTTCTCGAGGAAATCACCGCCCCCAACCGCCTGAAAAAGCTGCTCAAGCGCCACGAGCCCTTCAAGCGGATGATCTACCAGGGCCGCGGCCACAAGGTGCGCGCCCTGTTCGACCGAGAAAACCTGCCCCCCCGCGAACAGATGATTCGCAACCGGATCAAACGCGAAGGCTTCTGGATGCGCTGACAGGTGCGCTCCGCCTTCTTTCACCTTTCGCCAAATACTCCCGCCGGAGGCACGATTTTCGCACGAGAATCGTCTCCCCTACCCCAACGCCATGCGCAGCAGCTTGGCTGCCAGCAGCACGAAAGGCGTCGCATGCAGCACCAGATCGAACCAGTCGATCGGCCTGCGCAGCGTACCCGCTCTGAGCATCTTCAGCTTTTCCCAGATATGCGGCTCGGGGAAAAACGGCGCCAGCCCCAGCGTCAGCGCCACGACCACGAAGACCTCCAGCCCGATCCCGTCCAGAAAGGCAGTCATTTGCGCCCCGCCGCCGGCATCGTGGCGATTCGCACCAGCTTCAGCGCCAGCAGGATCCAGGGCGCGCCGTGCATCAGCAGATCGAAAATGTCGATCCCCCGGCTCAGATCGCCGGCAAACAGCATCCCGATCTTCTCCCAGACATGCGGCTGGGGGACAAAGGGCGCCAGCCCCAGAGCCAGGCTGATGAGGACCAGAAAGCCGAGCGGCAGATCGTCGAGGAATTTCATGCGCGCATCTCCTTTGCCCTCCAAGTAGCCGTGCGGCCCGGCGAACGAAAGAGACAAATTGGCGCGGAAGGGGGGACAGACGCAGGGCAAGGCGCCGGGGCACGGGACGGAACGGCGGAGGAATGGCGCGGTTGACGGGGCTCGAACCCGCGACCCCCGGCGTGACAGGCCGGTACTCTAACCAACTGAGCTACAACCGCGCAGCGCCTTCCCAGTTCGGCTCCTCCAGAGCCTGGGGTTCAGCGGTGGCGCGGTTGACGGGGCTCGAACCCGCGACCCCCGGCGTGACAGGCCGGTACTCTAACCAACTGAGCTACAACCGCCCGCTGAACGCCCCATGAACCGGGACGTGGCGCGGTTCTATGGCGGGGGCGCGGGCGCGTCAAGCACCCGTGTGCAGACAGGGCCGGTTTTTTGCGGCTTTCCCGCCGATTCTGCCACCGGAGCCCTACTGCCACGGGGCACAAGCGCCAGTCAGTGGCGGACAGGAGCGACCGGCGCAGACCTGGGCGCGGACGGCGAGGCGGCGGGGTGGTGGGTGATGAGAGATTCGAACTCCCGACATCTTCGATGTGAACGAAGCGCTCTACCACTGAGCTAATCACCCTCGCGGGCTGATTTAGCCTTACTCGGCGGCTTCCGCAAGAGGGTCCTTGCGCGGTTTCTGTCCGCCATTCCCGCCCTGCCCCCTGGACTGGCGGATACGCGCCACGGAGACCCGCGCCGAGGCCTTCTCATTCTGCTTCCGGATCGTGATCTTACCGAAGGGCTGCAGGTTCAGCTCCCGGCCCGTCGCGACCGATTCGCCGAGTACGCCCAGCATCGCCTCGACCACCGGCTTGACATCCTTCTTCTTCATGCCCGAGCGCACGACCACTTCCTCGATCAGCTGCTTCTTGCCCAGCGCCGCCGGCGCCTGCAGACTGACCCCCTGCACCGGCATTCCCGCCCGTGCCGGCGCTGCCGGATCGGCCGCCGCCTTCTCCGGCGCGGCCTTGCCTGCGGCAGCCGCCGCGGGAGCGGAGCTGCGCGCCCTGGCCGAAGGCAGCCCTGGCGCGGCGGCCTTGGCCCTGCTCCTGCTCTTGCGCGTGGTGGTTGACTTGCGTGAAGCGGTTGACTTGCGCGTTGCCATAATGCTGCCCCTTTGCCTCGTTTCACTGCTTGTTCTGTGTTTGTTGCACCCCGGAAATTAACAACAAAACCTGAACAGAGGCAACACCCTGCACCGGCTCCCGCCCGAAATACATCGTGAAATGTGGAACTGTGCTTCTCGGGCCTCACCCGGCACACCGACCGCTTCCGGCACGGTGGCCGGAGCGGCGGAGCGGCGGGGCTGGACGGGCAGCGCCATTGCCGGGAAGCCGACCGGAGCTGTCCACTCAGGATCCCAGACAGCTGGCAATATCCACCCCCCTGCCTTCGGCAAAGACCGATATGCGTATATCCGAGCGCGACAGGGCAAAGGGCCTGCCATTAGCGGGGACGAGATCACTTACCAGGGTCAGGCGGTCGCCGCTGCGTGTCAGTTCGGTCGGCGACACCCAGATTGTCTGGTCCGGAGGCTCGATCACCGCCACCTCATTCCTGCCCAGAGGCGGCAAGACCAGGCGCGCGGTCACTCGCAATCCGTCGGCGATCGGCTCCACGTCACAGCTGACCTCCCGCAGCCCGGCCTCGGCGCCGCTTCGGGGCAACTGCGCCAGGGCAGCGCGAATCGCGGCGCTGCCGCGCCCTTCGCCGCTGGCCGGCAGCCGGGCGCTGAACTCCGCCTCCACGGGCATGCAGACATCTCTGCACACCCCCAGCGCCACCCGGCCCCGAATGCTGATCGGGCCGCCGTCGCGGCGCGGGCTGATGGCCATGGGCAGGACAAGTTCGCGCTCGTAGCCGATGGTGCGCAGACCCTCGGGGTCGAATACCCGCGGGGTCGGCCACAACATGCTGACCCCTTCCATGTTGCGCGACCCGGTCCAGTCAAAAGCCGGCGAAATGCCGCTGTCGCCCGGTGCGCGCCAATAGGTCTTCCAGCCATCGGCCAGGCGAATGCGCAGGGCCGCCATGTGGCGCCCGTCGGGAAGACGCCAGCCGGGCAGGATGTCGATCCGGGCGACGTTCTCGGGAGCATAGGCATCCATGCCGTCCGAACTCGCCCGCAGCGTTCCGGGAAGGATCACGCCAAGCAGGAGCAGAAGGGACAGAAGGGGGCGCGCGAGCCGGCGCCGAGGACGGGAGGAGAGGGGGTGTCTTTTCATGGAGACATTATAGGCGTCCGGACGGCGGAGGAAAATCACATTCCCATGAGCCGTGTGCCGGTCCGGCTTCCCCCACCGGCCGCGGCCGGGGCGATTTTTCCACGAAAAATCGTTTCCGCGCCTTGCGCGGGGTCCGGCAAGGGGCAAAAGGCTTTGATGTATTCGCATATGCCCATATGATTGCCGCAAAACGACCGACAGCACCAGACCAGAACCGACAGCACCAGACCAGACAGGAGAGACCATGCCCCTTGTCCGCCCTACCCGCCGCGATCTTCTGCGCATGGCCGCCGCCATGCCCGCC
>JALTZY010000250.1:0-1089 GCA_027045905.1 Paracoccaceae bacterium | reverse complement strand
CGCGGGGTCCGGCAAGGGGCAAAAGGCTTTGATGTATTCGCATATGCCCATATGATTGCCGCAAAACGACCGACAGCACCAGACCAGACAGGAGAGACCATGCCCCTTGTCCGCCCTACCCGCCGCGATCTTCTGCGCATGGCCGCCGCCATGCCCGCCCTTGCCATGCCTGCCGCCCTGCGCGCCGAGATCGGCCCGCCGGCGGGCGACCAGCCGGCGCATTTCCGCTTCACCCTGGGCGATGCGCGCCTGACCATCGTTTCCGACGGCTGGTTCGCCCAGCCCATGGCCGGCCAGGCGATCAATGCCGATCCTGAAGAGAAGCTCGCCTTTCTCGAGGCGCATTACCTGGACCTCGAGCGGAACTACGCCCATACCAATCACCTCCATATCGAAATCGGCGATGCCCGGGTGCTGGTCGATATCGGATCGGGCGGGCGCTTCATGCCCACTTCCGGGCGTCTCATGGCCAATCTGGAGGCTGCCGGAATCGACCCCTTCGCCATCACCCATGTGGCCATGACCCATGCCCACCCAGACCACATCTGGGGCATCCGGGACGATTTCGACGAAGTCGCCCTTCCCGATGCCGAATTCATCATCGGCGCCAGGGAGCACGCCTATTGGCTGCAGGAGGGGCTGGTTGAGCGGGTGCCCGAGGTCACGCAGCAATTCGTGGTCGGCGCGGTCAATTCCCTGCAGGCCGACGGGCTCGAATGGACCCTGGCCGAGGACGAACAGGAAATCGCGCCCGGAGTGCGCATGATCGCCACGCCCGGCCACACGATCGGCCACATGTCGGTGCATGTGGAAAGCGGCGGGCAGGAACTCATCGTCTTCGGCGACAGCCTCACCCAGGCCTGGCTCAATTTCGCCCATCCCGAATGGGTATCCTCGCGCGATGACATCCCCGAACTCACCGTCGCTACCCGCACCCGTCTGCTCGACCGCGCCGCCAGCGACCGCATCGCGGTGCTGGGCTACCACTTCCCGTTTCCGGGCGTGGGCCATGTGATGCGCCGGGGCGACGCCTACGAATTCATCCCCGCGCTCTGGCAGTTCTGAACCGCGCGGCGGGCGGACGGGCGG
>JALTZY010000249.1:1960-2434 GCA_027045905.1 Paracoccaceae bacterium | reverse complement strand
GTGTTATACTTCAAGTATACCAAACACCACAAAAGCAACAGGAGGCAAACATGAGCACGCGGGAGCAAATCAAGCAATGGATGCAAGAGAACGGTGGATTCGTCTGTGCCCGCTGCGGGGCCGGGCTGGAAGACGGCGACTACGACTGGGTCGACCAGGAGGCCTGGTGTCGCAGCTGTCTCGACGAACGCGGGCCGGACGAGGAGGCGGTCGAGGGCATGCTGGTCGAGCTCATCCGCACGGCCGAGTGCGAGGACGCCACGTACGGCGATGTCGATCTGAGCGGTGCGAGCGTCAACACCTTCGAGCAGGCCTGCCTGCTGACCCGTGACCGCGGGGTGGTGCTGCGGCTGCCGGGCGGGCAGGAGTTCCAGATCACGATCGTGCAGTCGAAAGGTGCGTTCTGAAGCCAACAGGAGGCAAGCAATGCACGAATCGCAGCCGTCAGCAGCGAAAAAGCCGCTGGTCTTGCCC
>JALTZY010000249.1:0-1950 GCA_027045905.1 Paracoccaceae bacterium | reverse complement strand
CGCAGGAAGCGGCCCTGAGAGTCGCCCGGTTCCTGCAGCAGCAGGCCGGGCGGCCGTTCTATGTGGCCCGCGACGCGGCAAGCGGCGGCTGGCTGGTCACGGATCGGATGCCGATGCTGGGCGAGTGGTACGACGCCGACGGGTATCGGCACGGGTAAACGAAGTTGCCCCTGCGGTGTTGCTGGCGCCCAGGGGTGTGGGCAAATCTGCACAGGAGACTTGCCAATGGCAACGGTAGTCACGTCTGAAGCTACGGTGAATCCAACCTCGTCCGGTTCCAGAACCAATGGCAACAGACGGGACTGCAGCGATTCATCTCCGGCAGTCTTGGTGCCGCCACTTCATAGCCGACGTTTGCGATTCAACAGGCGTGCCCGGTCGGATCAACCGACTTGGCGCTCACGGTTCAATAGGTAGCGCGATCTGCTCTGGTACGATGCTTATTGACAAGTATCCGAGCCCTTCCGGTCTTGTTTCAGGAAGCTTGATAGCAACCTTGGTCCAAACCCCAGGCTTGAGTTTCTTCGGTATCCGCCCAACCTTGTATTGGATCTTTTCTTGCCATTCGGCAGTGCGCGTTAGATAATCCTGAAACTCTGGCGAGCCAACTTCAGGCATTTTTGGTTTGCGCGGACCCCATGCTAGACCGTACGAAGCTGCTGTGATCGTTGCGGCAGAAAGATTGGCGATATGAAACTGAACTTGCGTTCCGTCTGCGAAGGGCATAACGTCTTGTAGCGAGATAGCCAGGGATCCCAGGGCGGTATCGAGGCGAACGAATCCCTCTGCTGATGTCGGGTCGAATTCGGCGGTGCTGTAACGATCAAATCGCTTTTCGTTAGTGTAGACTCGCCTATCAAGCAGCAGTACGTGTGTCCGCAGCTGAGAAATCTCCTTTTTTATAGAGTCTAGTTCTCTGGCTAGTTTACCATTAGAGGGGCTCGGTGCACGATCGCACCCGAGGGGCCAAGGGTGAGTCAGCATTAAGAGGAGGAATACCGCAGATGGCTTGGCGTGCCACATTGCCAGGCTCCTTTCGGGCCGCCACTGGTTGGCTGCGCCTCGACAACGCTGCTGATCTGCCGAAAGCGCCGACGACCATGGCGGCGTAACATGAAGGCGTCACGCTTACTTCTGACTGTGTACCACGCTCGCGTTGCTGGGTCAAGGCATCGGCGGCATGTGCTAGGGCTTCGTGGTGGAGAAAGGGAGCGAGTCTCTCTGGCCGTGCGGATCCTGCTGGTCGGTCCCGCCGGCAGTGGCAAGACGCACCTGGCATCGCAGGTGGCCCGGGCGCTGGACCTGCCCTTCTCGTTCAACAGCCTGAGCGCCGGCTGCACCGAGTCGCACATCATCGGCCGCGTGCTGCCGGACGAAGCCGGCAACTGGACCTACCGGCCCAGCCCGTTCGTGCGGGCCTACCGCGACGGCGGCGTCCACCTGTTCGACGAGATCGACGCCGCGGACCCGAACCTGCTGGTGCTGATCAATGCGGCTCTGGCCAACGGACACCTGTGCGTGCCGTTCGCGGACATGCCGCCGATCAAGCGGCACGAGCGGGCGGTGATCATCGCCGCGGCCAACACCTTCGGCCACGGGGCGGACGTGCAGTACGTCGGTCGCAACCAGCTTGACGCGGCCACGCTCGACCGATTCGCGGTCAGCACGGTGTTCGTGGACTATGACCGCGACATGGAGAAGGCCCTGGTGCGCGGCATCCTGAGCGGCGACGAGGCCGACGGGCTGCTCGAATGGGCCTGGGGCGTGCGTGAGGTGATCCGCGAGCATCGGCTGCGGCGGATCATGAGCACGCGGACGATCCTCAACTCGGCCCGCCTGATCGCAGCCGACGAAGCGCTGGAGACCATCCGGCAGCGCTACTTCACGTCCTGGTCCGACGACGAACGCCGGCTCGTCCGCTGAAGGAGGAAGCGAACATGACACGCAACG
>JALTZY010000248.1 GCA_027045905.1 Paracoccaceae bacterium | reverse complement strand
CATCCGCGCTGCCAGTTCTTCGAGCGAGAGCGGCGCGCCACCGGCCGCGTCGATCGCCTCGATCGCCCGGCGGATCACCTCTGCGTGGTAGCTTTGCTCCGTTTCGTCCGCGGTTTCGGCCATGCGTCCTCCTTCCGGCCCACAATGCCAGCCCGGCGCGCCCTTTGCGACCCGAATCCTGCGCCTTTTGCCTTGCCATGCGCGCGGCCCTGGCCGATAGAGGGCGCATGGCGCACAAACCGGCAGCACAGATGGGCTACGCGACGATCTCGGAGGTGTTCCGCCGCTTTCACGCGGCCGATCCCGAGCCCAGGGGCGAGCTCGAACACACCAATGCCTATACGCTGCTGGTCGCCGTCACCCTCTCGGCCCAAGCCACCGATGCGGGGGTCAACAAGGCCACCCGCGCCCTATGGCCCATCGCCGACACGCCCGAAAAGATGTTGGCGCTGGGCGAAGCCGGGCTGATCGAGCATATCCGCACCATCGGACTTTATCGCAACAAGGCGAAAAACATCATCCGCATGGCCGAAATCCTGGTCGATGATTACGGCGGCGAAGTCCCTTCTTCGCGCGCCGCGCTCATCAGCCTGCCCGGGGTCGGGCGCAAGACCGCAAATGTGGTGCTCAATATATGGTGGGGCCTGCCCGCCCAGGCGGTGGACACGCATATCTTCCGCGTCGGCAACCGCACCGGCATCTGCTCCGGCAAGGATGTGAGCGCCGTGGAGCGCGCCATCGAGGATAACGTGCCGGCCCCCTACCAGCGCCACGCCCATCACTGGCTGATCCTGCACGGCCGCTATACCTGCACCGCCCGCAAGCCCAGATGCGCGGCCTGCCTGATCCGCGATCTCTGCCAATACGAGGACAAGAACCTGTGACCAAGAAATTCCAGCTCGTCGGCATCGGCAACGCTCTGGTCGATGTGCTGACCCATGCGCCCGACTCCTTCCTCGCCGAACACGGGATAGAAAAGGGGATCATGCAGCTGATCGACCGCGAGCAGGCGGTCCGCCTCTACGACCGGGTCGGCCCTTCCACCGAGATGTCGGGCGGCTCGGCGGCCAATACCATCGCCGGGTTTGCGCGCCTGGGCGGTCGCGCGGCCTATGTGGGCAAGGTCAAGGACGACCAGCTCGGCGCCATCTTCGCTCATGACCTGCGCGCCCAGGGCGCGGTCTACGAAACCCCCCTTGCACCCGCCGATACCGAGGCCGAGACCGGCCGCTGCATCGTCCTGGTCACGCCCGACGGCGAGCGCTCGATGAATACCTATCTCGGCGTGACCGAGCACCTGGCGCCTTCGGATATCGACGAAGCCCAGGTGGCCGATAGCGAATGGATCTTCCTCGAAGGCTACCGCTTCGACGGGCCCGAAAGCCACGAGGCCTTCGCCAGGGCCATCGCCGCCTGCAAGGGGGCGGGCGGGCGCGTGGCGATCACGCTTTCGGATCCGTTCTGCATTTCACGCCACCGCGATGCCTTCGCCCGGATGCTGAAGGAGGACGTGGATCTGCTGTTTGCCAACCGAGCCGAGATAGAGGCCATGTATGAGGGTGCGGGCAGCTTCGAGGCGGCGCTCGAGGCTGCCGCGGCCGAGGTGGAAATCGTCATTGCCACCGAAAGCGAGCATGGCTGCCATGTGCTGGCCGAGAGCAGGCGTTGGCATGTACCGGCAGTGCCGACCCGGGTGGTGGACGCCACCGGCGCCGGCGATCTCTTTGCCGGGGCCTTCCTCTGGGGGCTTGTCGAGGGTCATGACCTGGAGACCTGCGCCCGCATGGGCAATATCGCCGCCTCCGAGGTGATCAGCCACCTTGGCGCCCGGGGCGAGGCGGATCTCAAGGCGCTGTTTCGACAGCACGGGGTGCTGCCGCTTCCCGGCGGGGCTGAGGAGGGCAAGGAAGGCTGATAGGCCGGCGCTATGTGCGTATTTCAGGCCATGAGACATGAGAGCGGTGGCTCGGAGCGCCGCTGTCCGGGGTGGGCGGACGAGGCTGGCTGAATTCGGGTGAGTAGCAGGCGGGCCGGGCGATGAGTCGGGGAGTAGTGGCGCACTGGGGAGGATTCGAACCCCCGACCCCCTGATTCGTAGTCAGGTACTCTATCCAGCTGAGCTACCAGTGCGCGGACAGGCGGGATTTAACGCTCCCGGCAGGGGTTTGCAAGGGGCAAAGCGGATGGTGGAGGAATTATTCGCCCGCACTTTGGTTGGCATCCGACCCGCCGGCTCCGCCCGGGCCGGCCTGCGGCTTCAGAAGCCCCGAATCCGCCGCCATCTGCCGGGCCAGGCGCTCGAGAGCCTCGCCATAGGTGAGGCCATGGTCGAATCGGCCCTCCCGCAGGAATTCGATCACCTCGGCGATGACCAGGGGATTGTCCATCATGAAGGTATGGGTGACGGGCAGGACGATATGGTCGCGCATCCCGGC
>JALTZY010000247.1 GCA_027045905.1 Paracoccaceae bacterium | reverse complement strand
TTCCATGGCGCGAGCGATGTGGCGGTTGGGCGCGGGGTAGAGGTGGGGGATGCCGGGGCTCACGATCAGCGCGGCCACGCCCTCGAGCGCATCGCGCCGGCCGAGGTCGTGGAGGGTGAGGCGCTCGGCCTCGGCACGCGCGCGCGCTTCGGGGCTGTCGTCCCAGCAGAGCGCCTCGGCCCCGCCGGCGGTGAGCGCGCGCGCCGCCGCCAGCCCCGAGCGCCCCAGCCCCAGCACCGCCACCTTCTGCCCCTGATATCCCCGCACCGGTATCATGGGCCAGAGCTAGCCGATTTCGCGCCTACTGACCAGAGGGCGCGCACGCCCTGCGGATCAGAGTGAGGTGTTTGCGCATGCTTTGCGTGGCAGGATGATCCGGCCCCAGCGCGGCTTCAATTATCTGCACCGCCTCGGTTGTCAGTTGGTCGGCCTCATCAAAGCGCTGCATTTGATAATAAAGGGCCGCGAGGTAGCTCAGGCTTTGCGCGCAGGCCGAATGTGCCCTGCCCAGCGCCTTTTCAATGATCGCCAGCGCCTCGCGGTAAAGCGGCTCGGCTTCTTCATAGCGGCCGGTCTTCACGAGCAGAGTGGCGAGGTTGTTGAGGGTAATCGCGTAGCGCCGATCTTCCTTGCCCAGTTCCTTTTCAACGATCGACAGCGCCTCGCGAAACAGCTTTTCGGCTTCGCCATAGCGCCCTTGCTGATACAGGATGCCCGCCCGCTCGTTCATCGCCTTGGCGTCTGATACGGATGAGGCGTGGGCGGCAGTGAGCCCCCCGTCAGGCCCGGCGGGAACAGCCAGCAAGGCGGCGGCCAGCAGCAAGGCGTGAAGCGCACGGCGCAGGAGGGGCTGGCCGGTTGCCTTGCAAAACAGCTTCCGCCCCTGGTTGGTGTTTTTGCGTCGAGTGGGCCGGCGCCGCATTACCGGATCTTCAGCGTTGCCAGCCCCACCAGTGCCAGCACCAGCGAGATGATCCAGAAGCGGATCACGATCTGGGGTTCGGACCAGCCGCGTTTTTCGAAATGGTGGTGGATCGGCGCCATCAGGAAGACGCGCTTGCCGGTGCGCTTGAAGTAGAGCACCTGGATGATGACGCTCAGCGTTTCGACCACGAACAGCCCGCCGACGATGGCCAGCACGATCTCGTGCTTGATCGCCAGTGCAATGGCGCCAAGCGCCCCGCCCAGCGCCAGCGAACCGGTATCGCCCATGAAGACGGCGGCCGGGGGCGCATTGTACCACAGGAATCCCAGCCCCCCGCCGATCAGCCCGGCGGTGAAGATCAGGATCTCGCCGGTGCCGGGCACATAGTGCAGGCCGAGATATTCGGTGAAGTCCACCCGCCCCACCGCATAGGCAATGGCGCCCAGCGTGCCGGCGGCGATCATCACCGGCATGATCGCGAGCCCGTCGAGCCCGTCGGTGAGGTTCACGCTGTTGGCCGCGCCCACGATCACCAGCGCGGCGAAGGGCAGGTAGAACCAGCCGAGATTGATCAGCGTGTCCTTGAACACCGGCAGCGCCAGCTGGCCCGAAAGCGCCTCGGGGTGGTGAATGGCCACCCACCAGCCGGCGCCGAGGGCGATCAGGATGCCCAGCGCCAGGCGCACCTTGCCGGGGACGCCCTTTGCATTGTTACGCGAGACCTTGGCGTAATCGTCGGCAAAGCCGATGAGGCCGAAGCCCAGCGTCACCAGCACCACCATCCAGACGTAAGGATTATCCCAGCGCGCCCAGAGGAGGGTCGCCACCAGCACCGCGCCGAGGATCAGCACGCCGCCCATGGTGGGCGTGCCGGCCTTGTCGAGGATATGGCTCTCGGGACCGTCGGCGCGGATCGGCTGGCCATTGGACTGACGGCGTTTCAGTAGGTTTATCAATGGCTTGCCAAAGACGAATCCGAATATCAGCGCGGTGAAAAACGCCCCCCCCGCGCGAAAGGTGATATAGCGAAAGAGGTTCAGCCACCCCCAGATATCGGAATAATCCGTCAACCAGTACAACATTATACTCTTCCTCGCGTTTCCCCGTCCTGCCGATGGCCCAATTTGCGCAGGGCGTCAACCACCTCTGCCATCCGCGCGCCGAGGCTGCCCTTGACGAGCACCACGTCGCCCGGGCGCACCAGCACGCCGGCCCGGGCGGCAAGATCGCCCGCGCGCTCGGCCCAGCGGCCCTGCATCTCGCCCTCGAGCCGCTCCCAGAGCGCGCGCATGCGCGAGCCGATGCAATGCACCCGATCGATACGGCCAAGGGCTTCGAGCCCGGCAAGGTCTGCGTGCAGCCGCGCTTCGCCTTCGCCAAGCTCGAGCATGTCGCCCAGGATCGCCACCCGCCGGCCGCGCGCGCCGGGCGCGCTCAGCGCCAGCACTTCGAGGGCGGCGGCCATGGAAGCGGGGTTGGCGTTGTAGGAATCGTCGATCAGGGTGAAGGCGAGCCCCTCCACGGGGTCGAGCACCACCTGTTCGCGCTGGCCGCGCCCGTCATGGGGGCGCCAGTCGGCGAGGTCGCGCGCGGCGAGCGTGACATCCGCGCCAAGCGCGCCGACCGCCGCCAGCACCCCGGCGGCATTGGCGGCAAAGTGGCGCCCGGGCGTGGCCAGGCGGATGAGTTGCGCGCCGGCCGGGGTTTTGAGCTGCGCGATGGTGGAATCGGCGGTGAGGTCCACTCGGGCGAGGCGGAAATCGGCCGTGTCATCGGCACCGAAAGTGAGGCAGTGATGCCCCTCGGCCGCCTTCTCCAAGAGCGGGCTCACCGGCAGGTCGGCATTGACCACCGCCACGCCCCCGGGGGTGAGGCCGGTAAAGATTGCGGCCTTTTCCAAGGCGATTTCTTCAATCGAGTCGAAGGCTTCCAGGTGCGCGGGCGCAACGGTGGTGATCATCGCCACATGCGGCCGGGCCATCGCCGCCAAGGGCGCGATCTCGCCCGGATGGTTCATGCCGATCTCGATCACCGCATAATCGGCCGCGCGCGGCAGGCGCGCGAGCGTCAGCGGTACGCCCCAGTGGTTGTTATAGCTCGCCTCGGCCGCATGGACCCGGCCCTGCCGGCCCAGCACCAGGCGCAGCATCTCCTTGGTCGAGGTCTTGCCGACCGAGCCGGTCACCGCCACCACGCGCCCCTTCACGCGCGCGCGCGCCGCGCGGCCCAGCGCCTCGAGCGCCGAGAGCACGTCGGGCACGATCAGCAGCGGCGCGTCCTCGGCCACGCCCTCCGGCACCCGCGAGACCAACGCCGCGCCCGCGCCCTTTTCGAGCGCCGCGGCCACGAAATCGTGACCGTCGCGCGCCGCCTTGAGCGCCACGAAAAGGTCACCCGGCGCAAGCGTCCGGCTGTCGATGGACACACCCGAAACCGCCCAGTCGCCCCGCGCAACGCCACCGGTCGCCGCCGCCGCCTCGGCTGCCGTCCACAGGCTCATGCCAGCCGCCCTTCCAGCGCCGCCACCGCCACGCTTGCCTGCTCCGCATCGTCAAAGGGCAGCACGTCCTCACCGATGATCTGCCCGCTCTCATGCCCCTTGCCGGCGATCAGCAGCGCGTCGCCTGCCTCGAGCATGTCCACCCCGCGCAAGATCGCCTCGGCCCGGTCGCCAACTTCCAGCGCCCCGGGGCAGCCTTCGAGCACCATGGCCCGGATCGCGGCCGGGTCTTCGCTGCGCGGGTTGTCATCGGTGACAATCGCCACATCGGCATTTTCCGCCGCCGCGCGCCCCATCAGCACACGCTTGCCGGTATCGCGGTCGCCGCCCGCGCCAAACACCACCACGAGCCGGCCCATCACATGCGGGCGCAAGGCGGTGAGCGCGGTCTTGAGCGCGTCCGGCGTATGCGCGTAATCGACAAACACTGCCGCCCCGTTCTCGCGCCGCGCCGCAAGCTGCATCCGGCCGCGCACGGTGGTCAGCGTGGCAAAGGTCTCAAAGACTTCGCCCGGATCCTCGCCACAGGCAATGGCCAGCCCCGCGGCCAGAAGCACGTTTTCGGCCTGAAAGCCGCCGATCAGGTTGAGCCGGGCCATATGGGCGCGGTTCTGCCAGTGAAAGCGCAGCTCCTGCCCGGTATGGCCGAAGCGCTGGTGGGTCAGGCGCAGATCGGCGCCTTCGGTCCGGCCCACGGTGAGCACCTCGATGCCGCGCTTGTGGGCATGCTCGGCAAGGGCCGGGCCTTTCTCGTCGTCTATGTTGATGACCGCCGTCCCCTCCTCGGGCAGCACGCGGGTGAAGAGCCCCGCCTTGGCGGTGAAATAATCATCGAAATCAGCATGATAGTCGAGGTGATCCTGGGTGAAATTGGTAAACCCCGCCGCCATCAGCCGCACCCCGTCAAGGCGCCTTTGCGCAAGGCCGTGGCTCGATGCCTCCATCGCCGCATGGGTAATGCCGGCCTCTTCCATCTCCGCGAGCAGCCGGTGCAGGGTGATCGGCTCGGGGGTGGTGTGGCTGAGCGGCGCGCTGAAGGCGCCTTCGATTCCGGTGGTGCCGAGATTGGCGGCGGTGCGCCCGAGCGCCTCCCAGATCTGGCGGGTGAAGGTGGCGACCGAGGTCTTGCCATTGGTGCCGGTGACCGCGACCATCACCCCGGGCTGGGCGGCGAACCAGAGCGCCGCCGCATAGGCCAGCGCCTGGCGTGGATCCTCGACCACCACCAGCGCCGCATCGCTCGCGCCCAGCGCCTCGGCGGCGATCTCGGCACCGGCGCGGTCGGTCAGCACCGCGCCCGCGCCCATCCTCAGCGCATACTGGATGAATTCGCCCCCATGCACCCGCGTGCCGGGCAGCGCTGCAAAAAGGTGGCCCGGCTTCACCTGCCGGCTATCGACCGAAAGCCCGCTCACCCGCGCTTCGACACCGCCGCGCGCCTGCAGGCCGAGCTGGGCCAGCGATTTCGTCCTGTCCTGGCCCATGGCCTGCCCCCCGCGTCAGTTTCGGGCAAGTGTTACGCCAGCCTGCCCCTGATTTGCAATCGCCGGTTTCAGCCCCATGAGCGGGGCCACGCGGCGGATGATCTCGGCGGCGACGGGCACCGCGGTCCAGCCGGCGGTGCGGCGCAGCTCGCCGGCGGCGAAAATCTCGGGCTCGTCCAGCGAGACCACCAGCACATAGGCCGGATCGGCGCTCGGAAACACGCTGGCAAAGGTCGAGATCAGCCTGTCGCCGTCATAGCCCGGACGCCCGCGCAGGCCCGGCTTGTCGGCCGAGCCGGTCTTGCCGCCCACCGCATAGCCCGGCACTTCGCCAAGGCGCGCGGTGCCGCGCTGCACCACCTGGCGCAGCATGGTGCGCACCGCCGCCGAAACTTCGGGCGAGATCACCTGGGAGCCGCGCGCCGCGCCGTCACGGCGCAGCAGGGTGGGCCGGACGCGGCTGCCGCCATTGACGATGCTCGCATAGGCCGCCGCCAGGTGCAGGGGCGAGACCGAAACCCCGTGCCCGTAGGAAACGGTCATGGTGGAGAGCTCCTTCCACTCCGCTTCCTTCGGGCGCAGCGGCCTGGCGCCGGCCGCCTCGATCAGCTCCACCGGGGTCGGCTCCAGCAGGCCCAGATCGGCGAGGAATTCGCGCTGGCGGCCGGCGCCGATCATCCGGGCCGTGCGCGCGGTGCCGATATTGGACGAATGCACGATCACGTCTGCAAGCGACAGCTGGCTGCCGTAATCCTTGAAATCCCGGATCGTGAAGCCGGCCATGCGAATGGGCCCGCGCGTGTCCACCATGCTGTCGGGGCTCAGCAGCCCCAGTTCCAGCGCCTGGGCGGCGGTGAAGATCTTGAACACCGAGCCAAGCTCGTAGAGCCCCTGCACGGCACGGTTGAAAAGCGGGCTGTCCTCGGCCTTGCCCTCGGTCAGCGGGCGGGGGCGGTTGTTGGGGTCGAAATCGGGCAGGCTGGCCATGGCCAGCACCTCGCCGCTATGGGCATTCATCAGCACCGCCGCCGCGCCCCTGGCGCCCATGATCTTCATCCCGCCTTCCAGCACCTCCTCCAGCGCCGCCTGCACGGTGAGGTCGAGCGAGAGCACGAGCGGCTCCGCCGCCCGGGCCGGGTCGCGCAGGCGCTCGTCGAAATACTTCTCCACCCCGGCAATCCCGATCACCTCGGCCGCATTCACGCCCTCGCGGCCGAAACCCGCGCCCCCCAGGATATGCGCGGCAAGGGCGCCATTGGGATAAAGGCGCATCTCGCGCGGGCCGAACAGGAGCCCCGGCTCGCCGATATCGTGCACCTGCTGCTGCTGCTCGGGACTGATCTTGCGCTTGATCCAGATGAACTTGCGCGGGCCGTTGAACCGGGCGAGCAGCCGCTCCTCGTCGAGATCGGGGAAGATGCGGGCAAGCTCGCGTGCCGCATGGGCCTTGTCCACCATCATCGGCGGCTGGGCGTAAAGCGCGCGGGTGAGCATGTTGGTCGCGAGGATGCGCCCGTTGCGGTCCACGATATCGGCGCGCGCCTGGGCGATCGCCTCCCGGTGGCCGACCGCGCCGGGCTCCCGGGGCTCGCTGGCGGCAAGCTCGCCCATGCGCAGGGCCACGACGATGAAGGCGCACAGGAACAGGCCGGCCAGCGCCAGAAGCCGCCCCTCGGAGCGCTGGCGGGCGCGGTCGCGCATCTCCTCGCGGCGCCGGCGCAGGTTTTCGCGCTCGATGCGGTCCGGGTTTTCGCCACGCTGCCGGGCCTGGAGGATGCGCGCCAGCGGGCGCAGGGGGATACGCGCGGAAGCGGGGCCACCCGCGGCTGGCGGCGTGGCGGCGCCGGCTGCGCCCCGAGACGGAGAGAAGAACGGCGCGCTCATCGGTCCGCCTCCCCCGGCCCTGCCGCCACGACCGGCGCGCTCACATCGCGCAGCCCGGTCACTTCCAGCCCCGCGGGCGGCGCAAAGGCGATCTGATCGACCCGGGCGAACTGCTCGGGCGCCATCGGCAGCAGGCCCAGACGGTCGAAATTCATCTCCGCCAGCACCCGCAGCCGGTCGGGGCGGTTCAGATAGGCCCATTCGGCGCGCAGGAGCGCCAATTCTTCGTGCATCCGGGCGATATCGCGCTGCAGGGCCGTCACCTCGTCTAGCACCGCCTTGGTCTTGTAATTCTCTTGATAGGCCCAGAAGGCGAGCAGGATCACCGCGAGGGCCGACAGGACATAAAGCGCCATACGCATCAGCAATTCCCCCATGCGACTTGTGCCGGCAGGCCCAGGCGGGCGCGTTCGACCGGGCCGGCGGGCGCCTCGGTGCGCACCGCCACGCGCAGGCGGGCCGAGCGGGCGCGCGGATTGGCGGCGAGCTCGGCCGCATCGGGCCCGCGGGCCTTTTTCGCGGCGAGCCGGAAGCGCGGCGCCTCGCCGGCCGTTTCGGGCGCGTGGCGCGAGCCGCCCCCCCCGGTGCCCGAACGCGCCTGCAAAAAGCGCTTGACCACCCGGTCCTCGAGCGAGTGAAAGGTCACCACCGCCAGCCGCCCGCCCGGCCTCAGCGCCCGCTCGGCGGCCTCCAGCCCGGCCACCAGCTCGCCGAACTCGTCATTGACCGCGATCCGCAGCGCCTGGAAGGAGCGGGTCGCCGGATGGCTCTGGCCGGGCTTCTGGCGGGACAGGCAGCGGGCGATGATATCGGCCAGTTGCAGTGTGGTTTCAATGGCTTGCACCTCGCGCGCCTTGACGATCGCCCGGGCGATGCGGCGCGCGGCGCGCTCCTCGCCGTAGTGATAGAGGATATCGGCCAGCACCGCCTCGCCGGCTTCGTTCACCAGGTCGCGCGCGCTCGGCCCCTGCTGGCTCATGCGCATGTCCAGGGGCCCGTCCTTCTGAAAGGAAAAGCCCCGCTCCGCCCGGTCGATCTGCATCGACGACACGCCGAGATCCAGCACCACCCCGTCAAGCGGCGCGCCGGCCAGCGCGTCAAGCTCGGAAAACAGCCCCTGCCGGAGCGTGAGCCGGCCCGCATAAACGCCGATCCAGCCCTGCGCCATCTCCAGCGCCAGCGGGTCGCGATCCACGCCGATCACCCGCGCCGCTCCCGCCTCCAGCAGGGCTCGCGCATAGCCGCCGGCGCCGAAGGTGCCGTCGAGCCAGGTGCCGCTGACGGGCGCCACCGCCTCGAGCAGCGGCGCCAGCAGGACCGGGACATGGGGCGCGACCGAGGCGGATTTCTGCACCAGCTCGCCCATCACCGCCGCCCTTTTCCCGGCCCTTCCGGCGTACACGCGATATCGGAGAGCATGTCAAAGCCACGCCCGCCCCGCTCGCGCAGCTCCATCGGGTCCGGCAGCAGCGAAAGCTCGTCGAATTCCTCGGGATCGTCCTCGAGAAATTTCTCGGGCTGTTCCTCAAGCATTTCATATAGGCGGGCATTGTCTTCTTCGTAGGTTTTCGGGTTCCATATCTGGAAAGTATCGTTGGTGCCGAGGAAGAAGGCCTCCCGCTCCAGCCCGATCCTCTCACGCAGCCGGGCCGGCAGCACCAGGCGACCGGTCTCGTCCACGCTGGTCGCAAAGGACTGACCGCTGATCACGCGTTCGAGGAGCCTGCGCTTTGGCGTGCCGCGCCGCAGCGTGGCAATCAGCGCTTCCACCTCCTCCATGGCCTCGATCGTGTAGCATTCGAGAAACTTGCGCCGGCGGCCGCCATAGACGATGACCAGGTTCGGGTTCAGCCCCTTGTCCCAATCGGGGTCGCCCTGCTCAAGCACACGGCGAAACGAGGCCGGGATCGAGACCCTGCCCTTCGTATCCACCTTGTGGGTGCTTTCGCCCCTGAACTTGAGTGCCACCTTGCGCTCCTCGCGCCCCCTTGACCGCCTCTCCCCCCAGGCCTAGGAATGGAAACGGCGGATTGATCTGCTGCCACCGATCAATCCGCCGCCCATGCCCCCCGTATCGGGGGTGTCCAGCTGCGCGCGCCACCTGGGGGGATGTCTGCTCGCCCGCGCGCCGGATCTCTTGTCACGAAAAGGCGGGCGCCTGTATGAAACCTGACTTGGGAGATGGAGGTTCTGCTGCCTCTTCGAGGTCTTTGCGCCTCTTTGCCGTCCCGTCTTTTCGTGAGTTCAGTGATACACATGGGAAAGCATGGGAACAAGCGGGAAGTGATGGGAAGGGCAAATTTTTCTCGCTTTTTCGCATGGAGAAGCTCGGAAAATTGCTCGACTTGGGGTAATTATTTCGAGATATAGCGAATGCCCCTCTCTACCCCACTAGATGTGGTGAAAACAATGGCAAAATACAGAGGAATCCGGCCACGGGATCGTGACATATTTGCCACTCTTACCGGGGAAAAATAAGGCGGAAATGTGGCAAAGCCGGTGGAATTACCCAAATCGCCGGAAATTTCGACAAAATTTCCGTCCCATGATTTCCCACGGCCCATCCCATGATTTCCCATTTTCGGCCCGACACGCCCCCGGCGCATGAAAAAGGTGCCGGAAATCTCCGGCGCCGGGGGCTTGCCCAATGGGCGGCGGCTCAGGCCGCGCCGCGTTCGACCAGTTCGCGCGCAAGGCGCATATAGGCCTCGGCCAGCGGCCCTTCGCCGGTGGCGACCGGCGCTCCGGCGTCCCCGGCAAGGCGCAGTTCGGTCGCCAGCGGGATCTCGCCGAGAAACGGAAGCCCGCGCGCCTCGGCCTCGGCGCGCACGCCGCCACTGCCGAAGATGTGCTCCTCGTGGCCGCAATTGGGGCAGACATACATGGCCATGTTCTCGACCAGCCCGACGATGGACACGCCCACCTTGTCGAACATGTCGATCGCCTTCACCGCATCCAGAAGCGCCACGTCCTGCGGGGTCGAGACCACCAGCGCGCCGTCGATCTCGAGCTTCTGCGCCAGCGAGATCTGCACGTCCCCGGTGCCCGGGGGCAGGTCGAGGATCAGCAGGTCGAGCTCGCCCCAGTTGACGCTGAACAGCAGCTGCTGGAGCGTGCCGGTGAGCATCGGGCCGCGCCAGACCACCGCCTGTTTCGGATCGGTCAGAAGGCCGATCGAGATCATCTTTACCCCATGCGCCTCGACCGGCTCCATGATCTTGCCGTCATGGGAGACCGGGCGCTGGCTCGCGCCCATCATGCGCGGCTGGGAGGGGCCGAGAATGTCGGCATCGAGCAGCCCGACCCGGCGCCCGGCCCGCGCGAGCGCCACGGCGAGATTGGCGCTGAGGGTGGACTTGCCGACCCCGCCCTTGCCGGAGCCCACCACCAGCACGCGCTTGACGCCGGCGGGCTTCATCGGCCCGGCCTGGGGCGTGGCATGGCCGCCGACCTGAAGGCGCGGAGGCTCGGCCGGCCTGGCAGCCGGGGCGTGGGCGGTCAGGATCGCGCTCACGCTCTCCACCCCGTCAAGTGCGGCCACCGCCGCCTCGGCCGCCTTGCGCTGCGGCTCCATCCCGGCCGCCTGCTGCGGGCTCTCGGCCTCGATGATGAAGGAGACATTGCCCCCCTCCACCTTGAGCGCGCGGATCATGTCGCGCGAGGCCAGATCGCCGCCATCCGGCAGGGCGATGGCGGAAAGGGTGGCCATGATCGTTTCCTTGCTCGGTTCTTTGCTCTGTGTCATCTGGCCCTCGCTTGCAGTTGTCATGCGCATATGTGGGGCCTTGGCCCGGCCTGGGCAAGGGAAAAGCGTATCCGCACCATTTCGGCGGCCGGCAGGCAAAAGCAGGCAAAGGCAGGGCAGCGGGAGGCGGGAAGAAAGCGGCGAACGGATCAGCAACCGTCATGCATTTGCTGCATGGCGGCAATTCGCAAAAGCGGGATTGTGCATTTGCAGCAAAATCCTATTTCTCCCCCGTGGCCGCCGAGAGCGCCACACCGAGACAACCGGGCTGCAGGACGCGCCCAACCGCTGGAGAAGAAAGATGACCTTTGCAAGTGAAATCCGTGGCCATGAAGCCAACCTGCTCAGCCGCATCGGCGCCGGCCTGCGCTCGCTGAGCGAAGCCTATGAGAAGCGCCGCATGTTCAACCGGACCGTGCGCGAGCTGGAAGCGCTGGATGCGCGGATGCTGGCCGATCTGGGGCTGAGCCGGGGCGACATTTTCGATGCCGCCTACAAGGCCGCCTACGGCGCCTGAGCTCGAGACACGGGCGCTTTTCTCCTCCCTGAAGCGCCCGAAAGCAGCGCGGGGCCCCCTCCTCCCGCCCCGCGCCGCACCATACCGTGACAGAACGTTGCGGGCATATGCACTGGCCTTTCCTCCTCCCTGGGCCAGGTGCGACAGGAACGGCGGTGCCTCCCTCCCGGGCACCGCCGTTTTTCGTTTCTTCCTGTTTCGCCGGGCTTCTTGCCCAGGCGAGCGGGGCCGATTTTTCCGCGAAAATCGGGGTGCCGTGCCAGCCCCCCGGGCCGCACCGCAACCGGGGGGCGCTGGGGGGGATCGGAATAAATTTGAATGGGGTGCGCATCTTGTTTTTGAGTGGGGTATTGGCGGGGTGTTGTAAAC
>JALTZY010000246.1 GCA_027045905.1 Paracoccaceae bacterium | reverse complement strand
TCCGAGAGAACCGTCGAGGCAACCTGGCGAAGAATAGGAACACTCCTCGACCGGTTTACACCCGACGAATGCGCAAACTACCTCAAAAACGCAGGATACGCTTCAAACTAGCCTCATCTCGTTCTAGAGCGAAAGCCCCGCGCGCATGGTCGGCACGTCGAGCGGGGCGAAGCCGTAATGCCTGAGCCAGCGCAGGTCGCTGTCGAAGAAGGCGCGCAGGTCGGGGATACCGTATTTGAGCATTGCCAGCCGGTCGATGCCGATGCCGAAGGCAAAGCCCTGCCACTGGTCAGGGTCCACGCCGGCGGCTTTGAGCACCTTGGGATGCACCATGCCGGAGCCGAGGATCTCCATCCAGTCGTCGCCCTCGCCCACCTTGAGCTGCCCGTCCTGCCAGGAGCAGCGCAGGTCCACCTCGGCCGACGGCTCGGTGAAGGGGAAGTGGCTCGCGCGGAAGCGAAGCTCCACCTCCTCGACCTCGAAGAAGGCGCGGCAGAATTCCTCCAGCACCCATTTGAGATTGGCCATGGAGATGTCCCTGTCGATCGCCAGCCCCTCGACCTGGTGAAACATCGGCGTGTGGGTCTGGTCGTAATCAGAGCGATAGACGCGGCCCGGGGCGATGATGCGGATCGGCGCGCCGTGCTTTTCCATGGCGCGGATCTGCACCGGGCTGGTATGGGTGCGCAGCACGTTGGGCGGGCGGCTGTCGCCGGGTTCGCGGTGCATGTAAAAGGTGTCGAATTCCTGGCGCGCCGGGTGGTGGGGCGGGATGTTGAGCGCGTCGAAATTGTACCAGTCGGTCTCGATCTGCGGTCCCTCGGCGACGGCGAAGCCCATCTCGGCAAAGATCGCGATGACCTCTTCGGTGACCTGGCTGATCGGGTGGACCGTGCCCTGACGGCGCGGGCGCGCGGGCAGGGTGACGTCGAGCCACTCGGCCCTGAGGCGCGCGTCAAGGGCGGCATCGGCGAGCGCCGCCCTTTTCGCGGTCAGCGCGGCGTTGAGCTCGTTCTTGAGCGCGTTGAGGGCGGGGCCGGCGGTCTTGCGCTCCTCGGGGCTCATCCTGCCGAGTTCGCGCATCTTCAGCGAGACTTCGCCCTTCTTGCCCAGCGCCCTGATGCGGATCTCTTCCAGCGCGGCTTCGTCGGCCGCATCGGCAATGGCATTGAGGTATTTCTGCCGCAGCTCTTCCATCCGGGCGCTCCTTCTCGTTTCGTGGGCTTCTGCTAGCCGCCTCCGGGCCATTTTGCAAGCGCCGGACATGGGGTGCCTCCGGGGGAGGGCAGGCCATTTTCCGGGCGCGGTCGTGCGTCTGCCGGGTGTCTGGACGGGTGCTGGATCGTGGGGCGGGCCATGCCGGCGGGCCATGGCGCATCGCGTGTCGCAATGGCCAACAAATGTCGCATTGTGCGCGCGCCCCTTGCCCTGTAAAGCGGGCGAAACGCGTGAGACGAGGAGCCTGCCATGCCCAATGCCCAGCTTGAAGCCGCCATCGAAGCCGCCTGGGAGCGGCGCGAAGAGATCAGCCCTGCCACCACGGGCGAGATCCGCGAAGCGGTCGAAGAGACCCTGAACGCGCTCGACAGCGGCACGCTCCGGGTCGCCGAGCGGCGCGAGGGGGGCGAGTGGCATGTGAACCAGTGGGCCAAGAAGGCGGTGCTGCTTGGCTTCCGGCTCAAGGACATGGCCCCGATCGAGGGCGCCCCTCAGGGCGGCACCTGGTGGGACAAGGTGGACAGCAAGTTCGCCGGCTGGGGCGAGCAGGACTGGCGCAGGGCGGGCTTTCGCGCGGTGCCCAACTGCGTGGTGCGCCACTCGGCCTACATTGCGCCGGGCGTGGTGCTGATGCCCTCCTTCGTCAATCTCGGCGCTTATGTGGACGAGGGCACCATGGTCGATACATGGGCCACCGTCGGCAGCTGCGCGCAGATCGGCAAGAACGTGCACCTCTCCGGCGGCGTCGGCATCGGCGGGGTGCTCGAGCCGATGCAGGCCGGTCCCACCATCATCGAGGACAATTGCTTCATCGGCGCGCGCTCCGAGGTGGTCGAGGGCTGCATCGTGCGCGAGGGCAGCGTGCTGGGCATGGGCGTATTCATCGGCAAGTCCACCAGGATCGTTGACCGCGAGACCGGCGAAATCATGTATGGCGAGGTGCCGGCGGGCTCGGTGGTGGTGGCGGGCTCGATGCCCTCGAAGGGGGGCGTCAGCCTCTATTGCGCGGTGATCGTGAAGAAGGTCGATGCCAGGACCCGCGCCAAGACCTCGATCAACGAACTCCTGCGCGACTGATGCCGGTCTATGACAGCCTCCACTGGCTGACCTTTCTTGCCGCCGCGGCGCTTCTGAACCTCTCGCCGGGCCCCGACATCGCCTTCATCCTCGGCAAGACCGCCCAGGGCGGACGGCGTGCGGGGCTGGCGGCGATGCTGGGGGTGTGGGCGGGGACGTTCGGCCAGGTG
>JALTZY010000245.1 GCA_027045905.1 Paracoccaceae bacterium | reverse complement strand
CACGCCGCCCCCTCCCCCGCCTCGCCGCGATCGGCGCCCTGACCCTGACCGCCGCCTGCGCCAACAGCCCCGGCTGGAACCGCGAGGCCGGCGCCGACCTCGACGGCGGCCCCACCGATGTCGCCGTCAGCCGCAATGCCGGCATCCAGTCCGGCGAAATCTCCTATGTGATCGACCTGCAAAAGCGCTTCGAGGCCGAAATCCCCTCCACCGTCAACTTCGCCTTCAACTCGGCCCGCCTCGACGAGACCGCCCGCGCGATCCTGCGCCAGCAGGCCGACTGGATCCGCCAGTTCCCGGAAGTGCGCTTCAAGGTCTTCGGCCATACCGATGCGGTGGGCACCGATGCCTATAACAAGCGCCTCGGGATGCGCCGCGCCCGCGCCGTGGTCAATTACCTCGTCAGCCAGGGCGTCAGCCGCCGCCAGCTCGAAGCGGTGGTCTCCTTCGGTGAAACCCAGCCGCTCATCATCACCCAAGGCCACGAACCGCGCAACCGGCGCACGGTCACCGAAGTAACCGGCTTCATGCAGGATAACCCGCTGATCCTGAATGGGAAATACGCCGAAATCATCTTCCGCGATTACCTCGCCAGCGCCATCCCTCCCTCCATGCTGGGGCGCGCATCGGGCGATACGGGCGGCGATTCCGGCGGTGATGTCGGCGGCGATTCCGGCGGAGGCTGACCCCCGGCGCCGGAGCATCGGCGCCGCCTTTCATCTTTCCGGCAAATACTCCCGCCGGAGGCGCGATTTTTCCGCGAAAAATCGCCTCCCGCCCGCGACGCAGCGCTCCCGATCTTTCGCGGGAAAAATCGTTTCCACCCCGCCGCGAAATCCCGCCGCACGGAGCGAATCGTTCCGCCCTGACGAATAATTACGCCCTTTCAGCCCTAATATTGCCCAGATTGGCTGCCATTCAGACCCTACTTGGGAGCAGCAGGTGCGCAAGTTGCGCACCGGGTCCCGGCAAGCGTGACCGATAACAACACACCACGCCAAGGGGCCTGAACGGAAGGACAGAGGAATGAGTAGCGCAGTCGCTCTGCAGCAGGAACCGGCCCCGATCATCGCCTGCACGGTGTCGCGGGACGTGCAGAATTTCGACCTTCTGATCGAGGACATGGAAGCCGAGCTGGGCGAGGCATGGGGCGATCTTTCGATCCGCGACGCCATCGCCTTCTTCAACCAGCCCGACGCCGATGCGCTCGAATTCATCGCCATCGCCATGGACGAGGAGGACGAGGCGGATTTCGGCGAAATCGCCGCGATCATCAAGGCCGCCCGGGAAAAGGGCATCAAGGCGCTGGTCATCGCCGAAGAGGTGAGCCCGATCACCCTGCACCAGCTGCTGAAGCTGGGCGCCGAGGAATTCGTCCCCTACCCGCTGCCCGAAGGCGCCCTGCACGACGCCATCGAGCGCATGCACGCCCCGCAAGCCGCCGGGCCGGAAGTCGCGGCCGCCACCGCCGCCGATACCGCCCTCCGGCCCGCCGGCAGCGACCTCGACGGGGTGATCCTGGCCGTGCAGGGCATGGCCGGGGGCACCGGCGCCACCACCTTCGCGGTCAATCTCGCCTGGGAGCTGGCCAATATCGACAGCGCCGGCCCCGCCCCTTCGCGCGGCTTTCTCAGGCGCGCCCGCAGGAATGCAGACAAATCCCCGCCCCGGGTCTGCATCCTCGATTTCGACCTTCAGGGCGGCTCGGTCTCGACCTATCTCGACCTGCCCCGGCGCGAAGCGGTCTATGAGATTCTGAGCGATACCGAGAGCATGGACAGCGAGAGCTTCCTGCAGGCGCTGCTCACCTATAACGAGCGCCTGCACGTGTTCACCGCGCCCGCCGACATGCTGCCGCTCGACCTGATCACGCCCGAAGACATCGACCGGGTGCTGGCCATGGCCCGGGCCAATTTCGACTATGTGATCATCGACATGCCCCGGACCGTGGTGATGTGGACCGAAACCGTCCTCACCCAGGCCCATGTCTATTTCTCGACGCTGGAGCTCGACATGCGCTCGGCCCAGAACACCCTGCGCTTCATCCGCGCGCTCAAGAGCGAGGAACTGCCGGTCAGCAAGCTGCGCTTCGTGCTCAACCGCGCCCCCAGAAGCCGCGACATGAGCGGCAAGGCCCGGGTGAAGAAAATGGCCGAGAGCCTCGACATCTCGATCGAGGTCCAGCTGCCCGACGGCCAGCGCCAGGTCGCCCAGGCGGGCGACCACGGCCTGCCGCTGGCGCTGGACGCCCCGAAGAATCCGCTGCGCCGCGAGATCCTCGCCCTCGCGCAATCGGTCCATGAAACGGCGCAGTCCGACACCAGGGCAGAAGCAAGCATCTAGGGGACAGAACCTTGTTTTCGCGATACAGGAAAGCCTCACACAAGCCCGCCGGCCGCGCCGCGAAGCCGGCGCTGAAGACAGTCGAAAAACCGGCCCTGTCAGCCACGCCGGCCACCGCCGCCGCCAGCGC
>JALTZY010000244.1 GCA_027045905.1 Paracoccaceae bacterium | reverse complement strand
TTCTCGACGGTCTCGGGCGGCGTCGTCTGCGGGTGGCTCCCCAGGGATCGGCGGCAGGTCCTTCAGCCCCTCGAAGCCATGGGTCTGAAACCGCCGTTTCCACTCGTAAAAACTGGTCCGGTCCATGCCGCGCGCCGGCAGGCCTCGGCCACGTTGCCAAGCTCCCGCGCCAGCTCGAGCACGCTCAGGCGATGCTCCGCCACCTTCGTCGCCGCATCACGCGGCCGGCTCTTCCTGGCTGTCGATGTACGTCCCATTCCTCGGTCCTCCTTTCCATGAACAGCATGGCTAGAAGGTCAAGAATACAGCTTATTGTCCGCGCGACCTGCCCGAACATCCCCGGGGTCCTGGGGGTGCCCCGGGAGAAATCCCTCACGCCGCCACCCCACGCAGGATCGCTGCCTCCGCGCCGCTCAGCGTCCGCCGCGCATAATCCCCATAGGCCCCCGGATCGGCTTCCAGCTGCGGAAACATCTCCAGCAAACGCGCCCGCTGTCCCGCCTCGATCGCCTCCAGCGGTGCCGCCGCCGGGTGAAAGCTCTCGGCCTCCACCCCGTTGGCCCAGACCACCTCGTGACGCTCCAGCAGCAGATGCACATAGGTCACCTCGCGCAAGGAGCGGTCCAGCACCACCCGGCGGTGGTCGATCAGATCCTCGGCCCTGACCAGCACCTCATCGGCATTGAAAAGCTCACGCGCCCGCACCCCGCGCACCAGCAGCCGATGGCGGGGCGAAACGATCAGGTCATCCTCGGGCACCTCCAGCCCGAACGCCCCGGCCCGGATACGCACCGGACGCATCTCGGGCATGGCATGGAGCCGGGCCCCGGTAATGCGGCGACTGCCGATCCACAGAACTTCCTGCTCGCCATTGTCGCGGGTCTGTATCCGGTCGCCCTCGCGCAGATCCTGCACCAGCTTGTCGCCGTCCGCGCAGCGGATGCGGGTATCCGGGGTGAAGCAGATCACCCCGGTGGGCTGATCGGCAATCCGGTTCAGATGCCCCGCCTGCAGTGCCTCGCGCACCACCCAGAGCTCCTTTCCCTCCGGCGGCGGCGCTCCCACGAACATCAGCAGCGGCCCCCGACCCCGGGCCACGTCGATCAGCGTCACCCGCCAGGCCCGATGCCCGTCGGTCACTTCGAAGCCCATGTCAAGCACCGGGTCATCCGCTGCGAATCGCGCCATTTCTCCGGCGTCAGGCGTCACGCCTGCAAGCGCCGCGCCCACCAGCCGGTGTACCACCTTTGCCGCGCGCCGGCGAATGTCCGTCTCCTCGTCCCCGGGCTCCAGAAGCAGGACTTCCGGCGGTCCGTCCACGCGCAGCGCCTCTCCGCGCCAGCACCAGCTCGACCCCGCCCCGAGCGCGCTCACCGGCGCGTTCCGAAGCCCATCCACTTCCGTTTGCGTCCACGAGATGACAAACGTGCCACGATAGCCCGTTTTCATGCCTGCCTGCCTGTATTACGACTGCTTTTATCTGTTTGTTACGGACAGGTTAGCATGTGTCTGCGAAGCTGTTAAGCGAATTGTTAACAGCACGGAAAAATGCGCGGGCGTCACTGCGCACGCGCAAATTCCATCTCCACCATGTCCAGGGGGGCGCCTCCATCCACAGGCTCCAGCCACTGACGCAGGCGAAAATGGTCGCCATCACGCAGCGTCAGGCTAAAGCGACTGGTGCCGCGTATGCCGCCCTGTTCGATCGGAGCGCGGCTGGAAAGGCGGGCCACACCCCCCTCGAGCCGGCCGATGAACTGCACCGCCTCGCCCCCGCGCGCCGAGCTGGCCACGGCCGCGGCCAGCACCCCCCCTTCGTGCAGCACGAAACGCATGCTCAGATCGGCACTTCCCCGGTCGGTGGCGCAGCGCCCCTTCAGGCGCATCTCCCTGCCCGCCACCAGCGGCGTGGCGGTCAGTCGGCAGCGCCCCTCGCGCCCCGGAGCGCCAGGTTCGGTCACGATCGCACCCACCCCGCGCCATTCTCCGGTCAGGGAGAACAGGCCGGCCGCCATGGCCGTCTGCGCCGTGACCGACAGGGCCGCCAACAGGCATGTCAGCTTCAGGGCCAGCTTCATTTGCGTATCCTCATCATCCATGCCGGCAGCAATCTGTGCGCCAAGAGCAGCACCGCCGGCAATACCAGCAGATCGGCGATCAGCGCCAGCACGAAGGCCGCCACCGAGAGCCTGCCGAAATAGGCGATCAGCGGCAATTGCCCGAGCTGGGTGGCGATCATGCCAAGCGACAGGACCGCCGAGGTAATCGCCAGCGCCGGTGCCACCCGCGCCAGCGCGCCGGCGATCAGTTCCGGGCTCAGACGCCCGTCCGGCGGAGCGTCGAGCCGCAGGCGGTTGAGCACATGCACGGTGTCGTCGATCGCCAGACCGAAGGCGATGGTCAGGGCGATCCCCGAGGCAAATTCCAGCCCCGCCCCCGAAAGAGTCAGCCACGCCCCCACCAGCGCCACCGG
>JALTZY010000243.1 GCA_027045905.1 Paracoccaceae bacterium | reverse complement strand
CGCCATAGGTGAGGCCATGGTCGAATCGGCCCTCCCGCAGGAATTCGATCACCTCGGCGATGACCAGGGGATTGTCCATCATGAAGGTATGGGTGACGGGCAGGACGATATGGTCGCGCATCCCGGCGATCCTGGTCGATTCCACCGATACCTTTCCGTCATCCTCTCCTTCGATCAGGGAGGAGAAGAGCGGATTCAGGCTGCGATTGCCGGCGATGATCCCCAGTTCGTAGTCCGCGCTGCCGGCCCGGGCGGGCGTGTCTTCGGGGGCCGTCCCCAGCTCGATCCCGGCCGGGCCGTTCAGCCATTGGAACGGGCCGAGATCGCCAAAGGCATCGACGATTTCGCTGCCCTTGTTGGGGGGAGCGAGCATGACCACGCGGCCGAGCTTCTCGGGACGGTTCTCGTGCAGCCAGACCCGCACCAGGATACCGCCCATGGAATGGGTGACGAAATGTGTACGATCCTGGCCGCATTCGGCCAGTGCCGGGGGCAGGGCCTCATCGACCAGCACCCCGATCGGTGCTTCGGTGGAGCGATAGCCGCGGTTGACCACCCGGTAGCCGGCGCGACGCAGGGCCTCTTCCATGATGCGCATCGAACCGGGCGTGCGCGCCAGCCCGTGCAGCAGTATAACGCATTCGCTCGCGCCGTCCCCCGGCACCCGGGGCGCTGCGAGGCTCTCGCCCCGGGCCTGAAGCGGGGCCGGCAGCAGCGCCAGCAGGGCGGAAAGAATATGCAGAAAGCGCTTCATGGCTCGAAGATAGGCGCAGGACGCGATGATTGCGAGCGCCCTGTCGCCTGTATCGGAGCACCGGGCGGATGGCCGCGCATGATCTCTACCCGTCTGGCGCGGCCCTGCCCGTGGGGTTACTGCGCGGCGGCGGCGTGGTCGCGCCCGACCTTGCCGAACAGCGCCTTCAGCTTGTCAAGCAGCCCTTCCCCGGAGCCGCCGTCGCTGGTCGCGGCGCGCACGACTTCAAGCTCGGCGCGAATATCGTCGAAGGCCCCGGCCCCCCCGTATTCGAGTGCTTCGCCCTTGGCCACCTGGGCTTCTATGGCATCCAGAAGCGCACCGAGCCGGGCATTTTCCTCATCGCTGCGGTCGGGCTTTTCGCTCAGTTCCCTGGCCTCGTCGACCAGCATGCCGGCAGTGAGCAGAGGCAGGGGCAGGGCGGTGTCGATCACCACCAGCGTATCCAGGGCATTGCCCAGCACGGCGATTGCCGTCTCGGTATCACCGCTGGCGATCAGCGCGGCGGCAGATTTCAGCGCCAGCGGATAGGTGCCAAGCGGCAGATAGGTGGTCGAGATGGTTACCTCGCTGGCCAGGCCCGTGACCAGACGCCGGGCCAGTTGCAGCTGGTGGTCCTTCATCAGGCGCAGCGCCTCCTGGCGCAGGGCGATAATTTCGGAAGGGCTGGCCTGGATGTCGGTGATGGAACTGGCGACATTGACCGGTGCCAGGGCAAGGCCCGGATTGGCGGCCAGGGTGACTTCGAGCTTGCCGATCGCCCGTTCCAGCGCCGCCGTGGCTTCGTCGGCTTTGTCCGCCTCGAGCGCCTTGAGGGCATTGGCGGTTTCTTCCAGTGCTGCGAGGGCGTCGGCCAGCACCGCATCGCTCTGCTGCAGTGCTTCGTTGCGGGCGGCCTCGTTGGCCTCATTGGAGGTATCGGCCGGTGCCGTGGCTCCGTCCTGGGCGAAGGCGGGCAGGGAAAGGCCGGCCAGGGCCAGGGCCAGGAGCGGGGTCTTCCAGCTTGTCTTGCGTGTCATGTGTGTGATCCTTTCTGCTGTATCGGGGTGCCCCGAAACGGATCGCGCATGACAATCGCCTGAAAACGAATGGCGCGAAGGCGATCCGATTTCAGAGACTTCTGCAGGGTATCTAGGTGCAAGATACTGGAATTCAAGGGTATCTTGCCAAGTGATGCAAGTGTCCGCGGCAACGGTGTGCAAGGCTCGCCAGATCGCGGACCCGCGCGGTGCGCGGCACCACGAGCGAAAAGGGACCGCCTGGCGGGCGGCCCCTAGTCCGTGCCTCATGGCAGCCTGGCGACCGGAGGCTTACATCATGCCGCCCATGCCGCCCATGCCGCCCATGTCGGGAGCGCCACCGGCGCTTTCCTTCTGCGGCTTGTCGGCGATCATCGCCTCGGTGGTAATCAGCAGGCCGGCGACCGAAGCGGCGTCTTCCAGCGCGGTGCGCACCACCTTGGCCGGGTCGATCACGCCGAACTTGAACATGTCGCCATATTCTTCGGTCTGGGCGTTGAAGCCGAAATTGGCATCATCGCTCTCGCGCACCTTGCCGGCAACCACGGCGCCGTCAACGCCGGCATTCTCGGCGATCTGGCGCAGCGGCGCCTCGATGGCGCGGCGCACGATGGCGATGCCGGCATTCTGGTCGGCATTTTCGCCTTGGATGTCGTCCAGAGCCTTGGCTGCCTGGACCAGAGCGACGCCGCCGCCGACGACCACGCCCTCCTGCACCGCGGCGCGGGTGGCGTTGAGCGCATCGTCCACGCGGTCCTTGCGCTCCTTGACCTCGACCTCGGTCATGCCGCCGACGCGAATCACGGCGACGCCGCCGGCGAGCTTGGCCAGCCGCTCCTGCAGCTTTTCACGGTCGTAATCCGAAGTGGTCTCCTCGATTTGCTGGCGGATCTGGGCCACGCGGGCTTCGATCTCGGCCTTGTCACCGGCGCCGTCAACGATGGTGGTCTCGTCCTTGGTGATCTCGACCTTGCGGGCGGTGCCCAGCATGTCGATAGTGACGTTTTCCAGCTTCATGCCCAGGTCTTCGCTGATCACCTGACCGCCGGTCAGGATGGCGATGTCCTGCAGCATGGCCTTGCGGCGGTCGCCGAAGCCGGGGGCCTTGACCGCGGCGATCTTGAGTCCGCCGCGCAGCTTGTTGACCACAAGGGTGGCCAGCGCCTCGCCCTCGACATCCTCGGCGATGATCAGCAGCGGCTTGGACGACTGGATCACCGACTCGAGCAGCGGTACCATCGGCTGCAGGTTCGACAGCTTCTTCTCGTGCAGGAGGATCAGGCAGTCTTCCAGTTCCGCGGTCATCTTGTCGGCATTGGTGACGAAGTAGGGGCTGAGATAGCCGCGGTCGAACTGCATCCCCTCGACCACGACGGTCTCGGTCTCGAGGCCCTTGTTCTCCTCGACGGTGATCACGCCCTCATTGCCGACCTTCTGCATCGCATCGGCGATCTGGCGGCCGATTTCCTCTTCGCCATTGGCCGAGATGGTGCCGACCTGGGCGACTTCGTCGCTGTCCTTGACCTCGCGCGAAGCAGCCTTGATCGCCTCGACCACCTTGTCGGTGGCAAGGTCGATGCCGCGCTTGAGGTCCATCGGGTTGAGGCCGGCGGCGACCTGCTTGAGGCCTTCGCGCACGATCGCCTGGGCCAGCACGGTGGCGGTGGTGGTGCCGTCGCCGGCCTCGTCATTGGTGCGGGAGGCGACTTCCTTCACCATTTGCGCGCCCATGTTTTCGAACTTGTCCTCAAGCTCGATCTCCTTGGCGACGGAAACGCCGTCCTTGGTGATGCGCGGGGCGCCGAAGCTCTTGTCGATCACCACGTTGCGGCCCTTGGGGCCCAGGGTGACCTTGACGGCATCCGCCAGAATGTTGACACCGGCCAGCATGCGATTGCGGGCGTCGATGTCGAATTTCACGTCCTTAGCAGCCATGTTTGCTTGCTCCTGGATTGTTTGGATTCAGATTGCTTGCGAGGAGATGCGATCAGGCGATGATGCCCATGATGTCGCTTTCCTTCATGATCAGAAGCTCTTCGCCGTCCAGCGTCACTTCGGTGCCGGACCATTTGCCGAACAGCACCTTGTCGCCTTCTTTCACATCCATGGGGATGCGCTCGCCCTTTTCGTCACGTGCGCCAGCGCCTACGGCAATGACGATGCCCTCGGCCGGCTTTTCTTTGGCAGTGTCCGGAATGATCAGCCCGCCCGCGGTCTTCTCGTCGCTTTCCACGCGACGAACCACCACGCGGTCATGCAAGGGAGTAAATGCCATTTTTGAGGCTCCTCAGCTTCGTGTTTCTCGTATCTCGGATTTGGCACTCGCCTGGCAGGAGTGCTAACAACGCCGAAATAAGGACGCCACACAGATGAGTCAACCGCGATCGGCGAAGAAATTTCGCAAAATCTTCCGCCCGCAAATTGCCGGATCGGGCCGATCCGGGGCGCTCTTCCGGATCGGTTTCCTGCGGGGCAAGCGGCAAAGGCGGGGCGGGAGCTGCAGGATCGGTCCGGGCGTGCCGAGCCTTGCTGAAGGGGGAGAAAAAGGGCCGGCCCGGATGCGCCCGGACCAACTCGGAAGACGAGTCTGCGTCTGGCGCGTTATCCGGCCTGCGCCTCCGGTGCGGGCAGCGGCGGGCGTGCGTTCGGGGGGCAGGCCGCCTCGATCTCGGCCAGGATGGCGGGTTTCTTCAGCGGTTTGGTCAGATGCGCATCCAGCCCGTGGGCCATGATTTCTTTGTCATCGCCGTTCATCGCATGGGCGGTCAGGGCGACGATTCGGGTGGGGGCAAGTCCCTGTTCGGCTTCCAGGGCGCGGATCCTGCGGGTGGCCTCTTTGCCGTCCATCTCCGGCATGGATATGTCCATGAAGACCAGATCCGGCCTGAACTCGGTGAAGGCAGCCAGGGCCTCGCGTCCGTTGGTGGCGAACTGCAACTCGATATCCAGTGCCTTGACCAACTTGGAAAAGACCAGCCGATTGACCTTGTTATCCTCCGCTGCCAGCACCCGCATGGCCCGTGGTCGTATTCCGGTAGGGGCTGTCGGTTCGGCCGGCTCCATCGGAACTGCGATGGCGCTCGGCTCCTCCATCGGTTCTGACTCTGCCGGTGCCGGTGTCGTCGCCTGGGGAGCGGAGATGGCTGGCCCTGTCCGGGACGTCCTCCGAACCGATCCGAATACAGGGGTGAGATCGGCGGTCGGTTCGGCGCCGGTCGCGCTCACGACCTCGGGTGCTGGCTCGGGCTGCGGCTCGGGCAGGCCCTGGAGCAGTTCCACCAGCCTGGGGCGCATCAGGGGCTTGCTCACCTGAAAGTCGAATACCCCTTCTGCCTCGTGCAGCTGGGTGCCGGGCGTCACGATCTGTACCAGCGGCGCCCGCAGCCCTTCGGCGCGCAGGGCCCGGGCCATGTCGAGCCCGTTCCTGCAGGCTTTCGACATGTCGATGAATACCACGTCTGCCTGCATGGCCTGCTCGGCAAAGCCTTCGCAGGCGCCGCTGGCATGGACTTCGAGGCCGAGGGCGATCAGGCGCTTTTCGAGGATATCGCGGTGCAGGTCGTCGGCCATTGCCACCGCCGCGCGTTTCAGCCAGGCGGGTAGGTCGGGCTCCTCCAGCTGTTCGACCACCGGCAGGGTGATGTGCATGCCGAAGCAGGAGCCGACATTCTCCTCGCTTTCCACCCAGATTTCGCCGCCCATCAGCTCGACCAGTTGTTTCGAGATCGCCAGCCCCAGGCCGGTGCCTTCGAACTTGCGGTTGCGTTCGTCTTCGACCTGGTTGAACTCTCCGAAGATGTGCCCGAGCTTGTCGGCCGGGATGCCGATGCCGGTATCCTCCACGGTGATGTGGATGCGCTGGGTCGGTCCCGGCTCCACCGGCAGGCCGACGACGCGCACCAGCACATGGCCCTTTTCGGTGAATTTCACCGCGTTGCCGATCAGGTTGGTCAGCACCTGGCGCAGGCGCAGTTGGTCGCCCTCGAACATGGTGGGCAGGAACATGTCGTAATCCAGTACCAGCTGGAGCTGTTTCTCCTGGATGGTCGGCTGCAGCAGGGTGATGATGTCGAGGATGGTGGTCTCAAGGCAGAAGGGTGCCTTGTTCAGGGTCAGCCTGGCGGCTTCCATCTTGGAATAGTCGAGCACGTCGTTGATGATCGTCAGGAGCGCCGTGCCGGAGCTGCGGATCGTATCGACGAACAGCTTCTGCTCGTCATCCAGTTCGGTCTCGGCCAGCAGATCGGCCATGCCGACGACGCCGTTCATCGGTGTGCGCAGCTCGTGGCTCATGTTGGCGAGGAAGGCGCTCTTGGCCCGGCTGGCTGCCTCGGCGCGGTCGCGGGCTTCTTTCAGTTCGCGTTCGTAGCGCACGGATTCGGTGATGTTGAGCCCCATGGAGACGGTATCGCCGCCCTCGCCGCGCCGGTCCACGAGGCGCACATAGGTTCCGTCCCAGAACTTGATCACCTTGGGCTCGATCTGCGGCGAGGACCAGCGCGACAGCATCTCGTCGCGCCAGGCATGGCGCGGGGTGTCGCCGATATCGACGATCCCCTCCTCGAGCAGGATCTGCACGATATCGTGGTAGCGGATCCCCGGCGCCATGCATTCGAGTCCGTCGAACGGTGCCAGATAGGCGGAGTTGGCGATGACCAGGCGCGAATCCCGGTCAAAGACGGCGAACCCGTCCCGTATCGTCTCGATCGAGTCCCAGAGCCGGCGCTTGGCGATCACGACTTCCTTGGTGACCTTTTCGAGATTGGCCTTGACCTGGCTGTTTTCCTCCCTGACTTCCTCCACCTCGCCGCGGGTTTCCACGATCTCCTCGCTCAGGTTTCGGGCATGGGAGGCCAGCATGCGGTTGGCCTCGAACAGCTCTTGCTGTTTCTGTTGCAGCAGCCTTTCGGCCGCCATGCGGGCGCGGCGTTCGGCCGCCAGCAGTTCTTCAATGCTCATCCGGGTTCTCCAAACTCCTGCGCCGATCATGGCCGAGCGAGGTAAACAGGGGATTAACAGCGCTGCGCCATTGCCTTGGGAGGGCTCCTGTGCCAGCATGATGCGAGGGACGCAAAGGGAGGCTCCAATGCGGCTGATTTTGGCATTTTTATTTTTTGCATTAAGCTTCAATATGTTGGCGGAGGCGGAAGAGGCGATGCCCGAGCGCCGGGTTCTACTCTGGTACAATACCGACTTTTACGGCGCCGATATCCGCAGCCTGCTCGATACTTCACTGGAAGCCTGCGAAGCCATGTGCCTCGGCGATTCGGCCTGCCGGGCCTATACCTTCAACACCGGCAAGAATGCCTGTTTTCTGAAGAGCGGCGTGGGCGAGAGAATCGCCTTTGCCGGAGCCTGGTCGGGTGAGATTCTGGCTACCGACCCGGCCTATCTGGCCCAGGCTCCCGACCGTGAGCGTGAGCTCGGCTTCCTTGATGAGAGCGATTTCGAAGCGGCCAGGCTCCAGGTAGCGCAGCTTGCCCATGAGCATGTGGTGGGCGGCTGGGACCTGACCGCGCTGCGCGAGGCCCGGCGCGAGGCCGAGGCTGCGGCGAACCTGTCCAGGGCGATGCGCCTTGCCGGCGGGGCGGTGGTGTTAGGCGACAACCCTTCGGACTGGGCCGAATATGCGCGCCTGTCCCAGGCCTTGGCCTGGCAGACCGAGGATGAAGAAGCCCGGCCGCGCTACCTGGATCAGGCCGTGCGCGCGGCGATCAATGGCTATCTGCGCGCGTCGTCCCAGCCAGCGCAGCGGGCCGGTTTTCTGGAGCTGCTGGGCAAGGGGCTGGAGGCGCGCGGACGCGGGCGGCTGGCGATTCCGGTCTATCGGCTCGCTTTCAGCCTGGCCCCGCGTGACGACCTCGCCGAGGCACTGGACAGGGCGATCGGCAAATACGGCTTCCGGGTGATCGACCATCGGGTGGAGGCCGACAGCGCCGATCCGCGCATCTGCGCCGAATTCAGCGAGGCCCTGCTGGAAGCGGGCATGGACTACGCCCCCTATGTGCAGAGCGATGCTTCCGGGCTGGCGGTCGAGGCCTCCGAGCGCGCTCTCTGCGTCACCGGCGTTACCCACGGCCAGCGCTACCGGCTGACCCTGCGCGCCGGTCTGCCGGCGGCCAGCGGCGAGAAGCTAGAGAAACCCGTCACGCTCAACGCCTATGTGCGCGACCGCTCCCCGGCAGTGTGGTTTCCGGGCCGGGCCTATGTGTTGCCGGCCACGGGAACGCCGAGCGTTCCGCTGGTGGGGGTGAATGCCTCCGAGGTCGCGCTTACGCTCTACCGGATGACAGACCGCAACCTGATCGAGGCTTTCCGCCGGCAGTATCTGGCCAGCCCGATGCAGCCCTGGGAGCTCGAGAACCTGTCGCAGGAAATGGCCAGCGAGATCTGGTCGGGCACCGGCACGCTTCAGACCGAACTGAACCGCGAAGTGACCACCCTGCTGCCGATGCAGGAGGCGCTGGCAGACCAGCCGCCGGGCATCTACATGCTGGAGGCGCGCGTGCCGGGGGTCGATCCCTATGACGCGCCGCCGGCGACCCAATGGTTCGTGGTCAGCGATATCGGGCTCGCCTCGATGCTGGGAGCGGACGGGCTGCATGTCTTTGCCCGCTCCCTGGCCAGCGCCGAGCCGCTGGAGGGCCTCGAAGTGCAGCTGATCAGCCGCGCCAATGACGTGCTGGCCACGGTCACGACCGACGCGCGGGGTTACGCCCATGTGCCTGCGGGGCTCACCGCAGGGCAGGGCGCGCGGGCCCCGGGGCTGGTGCTGGTGCGCGGGGCGCAGGACATGGGCTTCCTGTCGCTGAGCGAGCCGGCCTTCGATCTCTCCGACCGCGGGGTGGAGGGCCGCCCGGCCGCGCCGCCCATCGACCTCTTTGCCACCACCGACCGGGGCGCCTACCGCGCCGGCGAGGTGATCCACGCCACCGCCCTGGCGCGCAACGCCACCGCCGAGGCGATCGAGGGCCTGCCGATCACCGCCGTGCTGATGCGCCCGGACGGGGTCGAATACAGCCGCGTGCTCTCGGAAGGGGTCGGCGCGGGGGGGCATGTATTCGACCTGCCGCTGGGCGCCAATGTGCCGCGCGGCACCTGGCGGCTGGACTTCCTTGCCGACCCGGAGGCGCCGGCGCTCGCCAGTCGCACCCTGCTGGTCGAGGACTTCCTGCCCGAGCGGATCGACTTCGAGCTTTCCCTGCCGCAAGGCCCCATCGCCCTGAGCGACAGCCCCGACCTCACCATCGACGCGCGCTATCTGTTTGGCGCGCCGGGAGCGAACCTGGCCATCGAGGGCGATGTGGTGCTCGGCGCGGCGACGCGGATCGAGCCCTATCCGGGCTACCGCTTCGGCCGCGACGACGACCGCCCCGCGCCCGCCTATGGCAACCTCCCCTACGACCAGCGCACCGATGCCGATGGCCGCGCGGTGCTGCCGGTGAGCTTCCCGGAATTCGACGCCCCCGGAATGCCGGTCGAGGCGCGCTTCAATGTGCGCGTCTCCGAAGGCTCCGGCCGCCCGGTCGAGCGCAGCCTGACCCGCCTGCTCAGCCCCGCCGGGCCGATGATCGGCATCAAGCCCGCCTTTGACGAGGACCTGCCCGAAGGTGCCGAAGCGCGGTTTTCGCTGCTGGCGCTGGGGCCGGACCTCGCCCCCGCGCCGATGCAGGTGCGCTGGCATGTGAATCGGATCACCACCCGCTACCAGTGGTATGCGATTGACGGCTCCTGGGACTGGGACGCAGTGACCCGGCGCGAGCGCATCGCCTCGGGCGAAGCCACGCTGGGCTCCATCGCGCAGGAGATCGCCGCCCGGCTGGACTGGGGCCATTACGAACTGGTGGTCGAGGGGCTCGGGAGCGCGGCGGGGATCGTCTCTTCGGTCGATTTCTACGCCGGCTGGTATGGCGGCGCCGATACCGCCACCACGCCCGACATGCTGGAAATGTCGCTCGATGCCGAGACCTACCGCCCCGGCGATACCGCCATCCTGCGCCTGGTGCCGCGCGTCGCCGGCAAGGTGCTGGTCACGGTCATGTCGAACCGGCTGATCCACATGACCACGCTGGATGCGGTGGCGGGCGAGAATACCGTCACCCTGCCGGTTACCGACGAATGGGGCGTTGGGGCCTATGTCACCGCGACCCTGATCCAGCCGATGCGGGATGCCGAAGGGCATCTGCCGACCCGGGCGCTGGGGCTCGCTCACGCTTCGGTCGATCCGGGCGCGCACCTGTTGCGGGCGCGCTTCGAGGGGTCGGACGAGGTGACCCCGCGCGGCTCGCTCGACGTGGTGCTGCGCGTCGAGGGCGCCGAGCCGGGCGACGAGGTATATGCCACCATCGCCGCGGTGGATGTGGGAATCCTGAACCTCACCTCCTTTGCCAGCCCCGACCCCGCGGCGCATTATTTCGGCCAGCGCAGGCTCGGCATGGAGATCCGCGACCTCTACGGCCGGCTGATCGACCGTTCCGGCGCGCTCACGGGCAAGGTGCGCTCCGGCGGCGATGAGATGGCCGAAATGCGCATGCAGGCAGTGCCGCCGACCGAAGCGCTGGTGGCCATGTTCTCCGGGCCGCTGCGCGTGGGCGAAGACGGGCGGGTGCAGACCGGCTTCGACTTGCCGGGCTTCAACGGCACCGTGCGGCTGATGGCCGTGGTCTGGTCGCTGCGCGGCGTGGGCCAGGCCGAAAAGGAGGTGCTGGTGCGCGACCCGGTGGTGGTCACCGCTTCGCTGCCGCGCTTCCTCGCGCCGGGCGACAGCGCGCGCCTGCTGCTGGAGCTGGTCCATGCCAAGGGACCGGCGGGCGAGATGCGCCTTGCCGTGTCCGGCGAGGGGGTCACGGTCGATGATACCGCCTTGCCGCCCACGGTGACGCTGGCCGAAGGCGGCACCGCGCGCCTGTCCGTGCCGGTCAGCGCTTCGGCACCGGGGATGGGCGGCATCCGCGTGACGCTCACCACGCCGGACGGCACCGCGCTGACCAAGGAACTGAAGCTCCCGGTGCAGGTGAACGACCCGGAAATCGCCCGCATGAGCCGCTTCATGCTCGCGCCGGGCCAGCGCTTCAGCCTCGACAGCGCCGTGTTTGCCGGGCTGATGCCGGGCACCGGACGCGCTACGCTCTCAGCCGGGCTCATGGCACGGCTGAACGTCGCCGGCCTGCTCGACCGGCTCGACCGCTACCCCTATGGCTGCACCGAGCAGCAGACTTCGCGCGCCCTGCCGCTCATCTACCTGGAGCCGGTGGCGCGGGCGATGGGGCTTGACGAGCGAAGGGACGTCTCCGAACGCGTCAGGGATGCCATTGCCGGGGTGCTGGCCAACCAGGCGGCGGCGGGCAGCTTCGGCCTGTGGGGGCCGGGGGACGGCGATCTGTGGCTTGACGCCTATGTTTCCGACTTCCTGTCGCGCGCCCGCGCAAGAGGCTACGCGGTGCCCGACACCGCCTTCCGCGCGGCCATGGACAACCTGCGCGCGCGGGTGAACTACGCGCCTGACTTCGACGTAGGCGGCGAGGGGCTGGCCTATGCGCTTTACGTGCTGGCGCGCGAAGGGGCGGCCGCCATGGGCGACCTGCGCTATTACGCGGATGAAAAGGGCGATGCCTTCGCCACCCCGCTTGCCGCCGCCCAGCTCGGCGCCGCACTTGCCGCCTATGGCGACCCGGTGCGCGCCGATGCGATGTTTGCCCGCGCAAGCGCCATGCTCGACAGGGCCGAGCCGGAAACCGTGCCGGTCTGGCGCGATGATTACGGTACCAA
>JALTZY010000242.1 GCA_027045905.1 Paracoccaceae bacterium | reverse complement strand
CAGCGGCGCCAGTTCCGCCTGCATGGCCCGGTCGAGGCGGGCCGCCGCCTGCCGGCGCGCCGCGCTCAGGGCTTCGGCCGCCGCGTCATAGGCGCGCGCGGCTTCCTCGGCCTCGGCCTCGCGCGCGGCGATCCCGGCTTCGCCGGCATCGAGCGCGTCGAGGCGGGCGCGCAGGGTCTCGGCCAGCCCGGCCAGGTCGTCGGGCGCCACCGCGTGCTTGCGGGCCGCCGCGCGCAGGGCGAAGAGGCGCTCTTCGGTCTCTTCCAGCGCGCGCGGGTCGAAGCGCAGCGCCTCCAGCGCCGTTTCGACCTCGCCGCCCGCCTCGGCCAGCGCGTCCAGGGCGCGCTCAAGCGCCCCGAGCGCCGGGGCGAGGGCTTCTCCGGCCCGCTGGGCGGCGCCTTCGAGCCAGCGCAGGGCTTCGCCGGCCAGGCCCTCGGCCCCCTCCCCCGGCCCAAGCAGCTGAAATGCCCGGGAAACATCCTCGAACACCTTGCCCGCGCCCTGCATCTGCCGGCGGCGCGCGTCCAGTTCGGCCTCTTCGCCCGGGCGTGGGGAAAGGGCCTCCAGCTCGGCCACAGCGTGGCGCAGGAAATCCTCTTCGGCAGCGATTTCGGCGAGCGACTGGCGCGCCTCGGAGAGGGCCTGCTCGGCCGCGCGACGGCGCTGCCAGGCGGCGCGCACCGCCGCGCGCCGGTCGCCGAGGCCGCCATATTCGTCCAGCATCGCCCGGTGCTGGCGCACATTGAGCAGGCCGCGGTCGTCCTGCTGGCCGTGCAGTTCCACCAGGTGCTCGGAGAGCGCGCGCAGCACCTCGCCGGAAACGCGGCGGTCGTTGACCCAGGCGCTCTTGCGCCCGTCGGCGCGGTTTACCCGGCGCAGGATCAGTTCGTCGCCGGCGGCGATCCCCGCCTCCTCCAGCACCGCGCGCGCCGGGTGGCCGGCGGGCAGGTCGAACACCGCCACCACCTCGCCCTCGGCCGCGCCGCTGCGCACCATGTCGGCGCGGCCGCGCCAGCCGAGCACGAAGCCGAGGCTGTCGAGCAGGATCGACTTGCCGGCGCCGGTCTCGCCGGTAAGCGCATTGAGCCCCGGCCCCGGCTCCAGCGACAGCCGGTCGATGATCAGCATGTCGCGGATTTCGAGGCTCAGCAGCATCGGGCCTTCTCCGCGAGCGCGGCGCGCGCGCGCCCCCCTACAACCATTCGCCCCGGATCGTCTGCCGATAGACCGCCGCCAGCCAGCTGTTGCCGCGCGCCCTGGGCTCGAGCCCCTGTTCGGTGAGCAGGCGGTAGCTGTCCTCGTACCATTCGGTGGAGCGGAAATTGTGCCCGAGGATGGCGCCCGCGGTCTGCGCCTCGTCGGTCAGCCCCAGCGCCAGATAGGCCTCGACCAGGCGGTGCAGCGCCTCGGCCACATGGGTGGTGGTCTGGAATTTCTCCACCACCACGCGGAAGCGGTTCACCGCGGCGGTGTAGTTCTTGCGCTTGAGGTAGTAGCGGCCGACCTCCATCTCCTTGCCGGCGAGGTGGTTGAAGGCGAGTTCGAATTTCAGCACCGCCGAACGGGCATATTCGGTATTGGGGTATTTCTCGATCACCGCGCGCAGGGCCTGCAGCGCCTGATAGGTCAGCCCCTGGTCGCGGCCCACATCCTCGATCTGGTCGTAATAGCTCAGCGCCAGCAGGTACTGGGCATAGGCGGCGTCCTCGTCGGCGGGGTAGAAATCGAGGAAGCGCTGGGCGGCGCTGCGGGCCTCGGGATACTTGCCGGCCTTGTGCCAGACAAAGGCCTGCATGATCAGCGCCCGCTTGGCCCATTCGCTGTAGGGATAGAGGCGCTCGACCTCGCCGAACCACTTGGCGGCGTCCTTGGCCTTGCCGTTTTCGAGCTCGTATTCGCCGCGCTTGAAGATCTCTTCCGGGCTGTATTCCTCGATCGGCTTGCGCTCGGGGCGGGGGCCGGCGAGGCGGGCGAGGAAGCCGCCACCGCTGCCAGCGCCGCTGCCGCCACCGAGGCCGATCCGCTCCAGCGAGGAGCATCCCGAAAGGAGCGCCAGAATCACCACGCCCGCCATCCCCTGCCTGATCTTCCGCTTGCAAAATCCGCCGCGCTGCATCCCCGCGCCACCCCGTAATTGATGCCTGTCTGACATATCTCTGGTCTCCGGCCAGCCGGGCCGGTCATTCCCGGGAATGTGGTAACACAGAAAAACGCGGGGCAAAATGGCTTTGCGCGGGTTTTTCGCCGGTTTCTTCGCGGGGGTGCCTGCCGGTCTGCCTGCCCGTTTCTTCGCCGGTTTCCGCGCGGGATCCACGTCGGTCTCGGGGGGGGCGGCTCAGGCGGTCAGGGGCAGGTCGGCGCGGCTGATGCCGATCCCGGGCAGAAGGGCAGCAAGCTCCCCCTCGCAGGGCTTCAGCCGAACGGCGCAGGGGGTGGCGAAGAGCGCGCGCAGCAGGCGGTTGGTCAGGGCGTGGCCGGCGCGGTGGCCGTGATAGCGGCCC